>CADCOR010000136.1 GCA_902803055.1 uncultured Erysipelotrichaceae bacterium | reverse complement strand
GAAGCCTATCTGCTTCCAGGGCAGGTGATGGAGGCAAGATGCACGATGCTGCATGGTGATGATAGTCCTTTCTCACCTTATATCTGCAAGATCAGAAAGCAATACCTTAAACCTGATAAAAAAGCGATCTGGGAATGATCGCTTTTAAGATGGATTGTTTTGGTAATAAAAGGCAGGGATGGGATCAGAAACAGAGTCAGCCCAGCGGCTTGTATCGATATAGGCTTTGACGACAGGCACATGTAGATCGGGATCATCACTGGTAAACAAGGCGTATTCGCCATTGATTGTTTTAGGTGCAGAATCAGTCAGGATGACCCAGGGTGTGTAGGCATCTTGGTTTATTTTATAGCCGCTGGCCGGATCAGCCGCATAGAAATCGGAAGCTTTGAGATTATTGTAATCCGCATTGAGTCTGTAGCCGATCAGCAGAACATAGTGTTCAGATGCTTCCCTGATGATCTCTTCATGACCGGCAGTCTTCGCATATGAATCGCCGACATAGAAAAGGACCGGAATACCTTTACTGATCTCATCATAAGCCGACTGCAATACCACAGGAAGCGGATTGTCTAAAGCGATATCCTTGTAGTCAGCCCAGCGCCAGACAGCACCTTCACCATCATAGTAGCTGTAAGGATCGATATTATTGCGGTTGTAGAGTATGGCTTGAGCATAAGCCAGACAATAGATGCTGCAGTGTCCCCATTCATCCTGTTCACCGATGGAAAGAATATTGCGGCGGTCAAAATCAAGGATGTTGTAGACATCATCAGGATAGACAGTCAAAACAGCTGTTTCCTGATTTGCGTTTTCATTTGTATTTTCACTGCTTGTGTTAATTATCTGCTGATCTTTGTTTTCGGTTTCGGCATTTTTAACTTCGTCATTCTTTTTTATCGTTTCTTTCTGTTCGTGTGAAAAAGGCCTCTTGATTAAAAGAATAGATACTGTGATAAAAAGCAGCAGAAGAAAGAGCAGTTTTTTCATGTAGCTGTAATTTATAAAAATGATTAAATGCTGTGAGACGACTGATTGTGAGCTTTCATATAATCTTTGTCGAGATACAGCTTCTTATCAGCTCTGAGCAGGCACTTGTGGATCGTATCGGGATCATCAGACAGCTGATCATAACCGATGCCGACAGTGAGAATGTATGGCAGTTTCTGTCTGTGACATTCATCATCGATCTTCTTGCGGATCTCATTTAGAAAAGCAACGAGCTCTTTTTCGTTTTTCGGGTGAATGATCATGATAAACTCGTCTCCGCCATAGCGTCCTAAGAAAAGCGGGAAACGGTGATTGCTGGAAACATTCTTCAGTGCATTGGCCACAATGATCAGAGCCTTATCACCTTCGGCATGTGAATACTCATCATTAATCATTTTGAAATCATTGATATCAAACATGACGACATAAGTCAAAACGTTTTCCTTGCGGACATTAGATGGAACAGATATATAACGGATCAGCTGTCCGCGGTTATTGAGTCCTGTCAACGGATCAAGCGAGATCAGTCTGTCCATGGACTGAATGAAGAAGATCAGCATCAGGATCGTTGAACAGAAGCAGAAGATCGGCAAGTGCGGGAACAGCAGCATTTCTACCAAACCGCCGGCAATGACCATCAGCGGGAAAAAGCCGATGATCAGATGTCTGCGCTTTTCAATCGGGTTTTCTTCCCTGCGGGCTTTGCGGATTGTATAAACCAGTACGAAAGCGATATAGATATATGGTACAACCACCAGATAATAATTATAGGTTGGCAGTAAGACGTTATTTTCATCAATCAGTGAATTGGGGCTGATGATGTAGTGGAGTACAAGAGCGATCAAAGAAGCCAGGAAAGGAAAAAGGACCGTAAACTGATTGATCGGACGGTTGCGGTGTGGAGTCTGTTCGACAGCCATGACGTAATTGAGCCAGGTGTAAGTGATCAGCGTCATGAAGATACAGATAAGCAGGGTTGAAAGCACTACATGAAAACGGGTAAGCGGAATAAGTCCTGCTTCTAATGCTGCCCAATAACAGTCGGATAGAAAATACAGAATAAAGGCAATCAGCGTGTAATCGTATTTGATCTGTTTTTCCTGACGGTCGATACTTAAAAGATTATGTGTGAGCAGAATAAAAAAGATGATTACACACACGATGTTTGATCCGGCATAATTAACAAAAAAATCAATCATTAATACTACCTGTGATGATTTCATTATAAAACTTTTAAATATATATTTTTATCATTTATAATGTTTTATTCAAAAACAGCTTGGAGATTATTTCTGTTGAAGACAGTAATATTCCTCATTTATAATTTTTTCTAATAATGAAAAACATGAACTGGCTTTCACCGGCTTACTACAAAGAATTTCACTGCAAAGCTGATAAATGCCGCAATTCCTGCTGCAGTAACTGGCGTATCCCTGTAAGTAAAGCTGAATACTACCGTCTGATCACGATCGAGTGTTCAGAAGATCTGAATCGCCGCATTCAGAATACTTTTATCATGCCGGAGACAGTAACGGACAGCTGTTACAGGTATATATCCTTCAACTGGCAGGGGATCTGTCCGCTGCAGGAGAAGGGACTGTGTAATCTGCATCGGGAAAAGGGTGAAAAATATCTGCCGGAAGTATGCCGTCTTTATCCGCGCAGTCTCAAACAGATCAATGATATCGGGATCGCTTCCTGTTCAAGTTCCTGCGAAAGAGTGGTGGAGATGCTTCTGGAAGCAGATTCATTGAAGATCGGCGAAGCTGCGATCAGTGAAGAAGCGAAAATCTTTTATGCGATCGAAGAAGAAGATATCAGGCGGATGATGGTCTTTGACGACATTTTAAAAAGAAATGATGAGGATCTGTGCGATAAGATCGCGAAGATATGCAGGATCATCAACAAGGATGAGTTTGAGAAAGACTATGAAGCTGCTGAAGATCCATTGATCGTCACGGTTAATCTGCTGTCACGTTTTATCGACAGCAACGCCATACTCGATGAAGTTATCTCAACTGTGATCAGCAGGTATAAAGATGATGTTAAACAGTTTAAAATCGATTCAGAAGCCTTTGAAGAAAACTATCCGGACTGGATGCCTTTCTTTGAAAGAGTGATCAATAATTCTCTGATCTATGAATGTTTCCCTTTTGTAGATAAGAATGCTGATCAGACAAAAGTCTATAAAGGACTGTGCGCTGCCTATGGCTTATTGTGGCTGGTATGTATTGCCGGAACTGTTGAAGACAGAAGCAAGGAAAGGCTGGTAGATGTCGTTGCCTCGTTGTTCCATCTGATCGATCATACTTCTTTTTACTACAACATCAGCTGTATCATCGATAATACAGCGGTTATGCTGAAGCTATAGAAAATGGTGTGCCCTTGAGCACACCATTTAGCTTTTCAGATTTCAACGGAATATTCTCGGACATCAAGCAGCGTATCGCCATCGATCTGGGCAGGACATGGTCTCGAGAATTTTACATGAACTTTCCTGCCTTTGATCACCTTGACCATATCTTTCTTTTCGACATGTTTTCCCTGAAAGATCGAAGGGAAGACCATCAGTGCTTTAAGTTTTGATTTCGTCATATACAATACGACGCTCAATGTATCGGAATTGCGATCCTGATCCGGAGCGATCATCAGACCGCCACCATAGAAGCGACCTTTCATGGTCGGTGCCAGCCAGACGTTGTCAAACTCATATTTCTCACCATCAACTTCGACACTGGCGTGGCAGGGACGGAAATGAAACAGCAGTCCCATAATGGCGATCAAAGGATAGCTGATCTTTTTATCCGGACTTCTTTCTCTGATCTTATCAGCTGTTTCGCAGCAGTACCCGTCGATGCCAAAGCCCATATTGTTGATGAATTTCTTTTCAATGTCTTTGACTTTTACTGTCGGCAGATTGACGAGATATTTATTGAGCAGGATCTCTTTGCCCGGTTTTTCGTTGATGTCATTGATAAAATCATTGCCGGTACCGTTAGGAAACAGATAGACATTGTTTTTCAGTTTTGAACAGTCATAGTGATTGACCAGGTGATTGATCGTGCCGTCACCGCCGATCAGGACTACTTCATCTTCTGCTTCAAGAGAAGAAAAGAACTGTTCGTAATCAGTCTTAGTAGCATCAAGCAGCTTAAGAGATGGATTGATCTGCGGCTTAAGACCATTGTTGGAAAGTGGATTGTAAAGATAATATTTCATAAAATTCTCCTATCTGAGTACGAGCCCCAAAACGATCAGGAATTCGCCGATCGAATATGTCAGCATGACAAGGAAATGTGTCTTTAACGGACTGTTCTTGTCAAAGCGGACAAAGAAGAGCGAACAGTCAGAAACAAAAAACAGCGCAGCACCGATCAAAGTCACGATGCCAGAGAGATCAGGGTTGCTTAAGCAGCGGAAGATCGCAAAACAGTTCATGGCACCATTGATCAGCAGATACAGATACATCGCATAGAACAGCTGCTTGGGAAGATGCGGTTTCAGCTTTTTGAAGATGAAGAAAACGATCACATTAAAAAGCAAGGCCAAAGCAATGATGATCAGGGGACTGATCATAGAAAAATCGATATCTTCAAGATAGCCCAGCGCAAAGAAGAAGTGCGAGATCATGAAGGAGATACCGCCGGCGGTGAACCATTTGATGCCATCAGGGATCAGCAGGATATCACCGAGCCAGGAGAAAAACAGAGCCAGAACAATAGCCGGTCTGATACTGCTGGCAGCCGAAATATAAAAGCCGATCAGAGCCAGCAGAATAAAGGGCTTGCTCTTGTTTCGAAGCGGTTTGTCCTTGCGCAAAGAGGCATAAAGATGAACAGCTGTGGCGACAAAGAATATGATTAGTGATATGTATTTCATTAATTAAATTTTAACATATCCAAGTAAGCTGTTTATAAGCTAAAATAAAAGTAAGTGAAGGATACATCTGAAATAACATACAGCAAGTCACAGCCGCTGATCAGAAAAGAATTCCTTCTTGGGTTACACTCATAGGTTAATAGAGAGGAGCTAGACTAATGGGTTTATTTGACAAATTATTCAAAAAAGAAGAAGAGGTATCTCTTCAGCCGCTTGATGCTGCTGATGATGCAATCGTGGCGATAGCAGATGGCGAACTTATTGACGTATCTACAGTATCAGATCCTGTTTTTGCTGAACAGATGATGGGTAAATCAACAGCTTTCAAATATAATAAGAAAACTGTTCTGTGCTCACCAGCCAATGGTACTTTGAGCGTTCTGTTCCCGACTGGTCATGCGTATGGCATTACGACCAATGAAGGTGTTGAACTGCTGGTTCATTGCGGTGTTGATACAGTCAATGCCAATGGCGATGGCTTCAAGCTTTTAGGCAAGAAACAGGGTGACAGTGTTAAAGCCGGTGAACCGATCGTTGAAGTTGATGTTGAAAAACTGGCTAAGACATACGATATGTCGACGATGCTGATCATCACCAACGACAATGGCAAGAGCCTTGATTTCATCGATCCTCAGAAAGTAAGCAGAGGACAGAGCGTAATCAAATAAGGAAAAATAAGAAAAGCAGAAAATGAAGGCGGACAATAATGTTCGCTTTTTTGATGAAAACGAATATAAAAAACCTGAAGAGTTTATGATTTTTTTAGATTGAAAAACAATGAGAAACTGTTTTAAGATGAGTTTGGCAAGGCTGATGATACCTCGTTGATGATAAATGACGGCCAGCATTATGAATGACAATCATATGTTAAAGAAACGGGAATACAGACCCTCTGCAGAAAACAAAGAAAACTTATCTGATTCACAAAGGGAGGATAGAAGATGCAATTTGATGAAATGGGCAAGTCTGATGGCAAGATCCTGATGCTGCTGCCGGGAACCTGTATGAATTATCAGACCAATTTTGCGGCTGT
The DNA here is from genome assembly GCA_902803055.1 of uncultured Erysipelotrichaceae bacterium. Taxonomy (GTDB): domain Bacteria; phylum Bacillota_I; class Bacilli_A; order Erysipelotrichales; family Erysipelotrichaceae; genus Colivicinus. Next base: position 1,158 of record CADCOR010000136.1, on the reverse strand, counting down.
CTTAGACAGATTGAAAGAAAAGTATCATCTGATCTGTGTCAATTATGATGGCTTTGATGGCACTGATACAGTCTTTAAGGACATGATCGATGTGACCGAAAAGATCGAGAAATATATTGCTGAAAATTATAACGGAAAGATCGACGGCGCTCTTGGTTCGTCGCTGGGATGCAGTTTTGTCGGTCAGCTGATTCAAAGAAGAAAGATCCATCTTGACCATGGCATCTTCGGTTCGCCGGATCTTGATCAGTCAGGAAAACTGGCGGCGAAACTGCAGTCCATGCTGGTGGTACCGATGCTGTCAGGCTTTATCGGCAATGAGAAGAAAAGGGCGAAGACGAAAGAAAAACTCAAGAAGTTTTTTGAGATGCCTGATGATACAGCTGAAAGGATGGTTGAATGTTTTGCGCAGTTTTCCCTGGAATCAGTCAAAAATCAGTATTACTCTGATCTGCTGACCTGGCTAAACGATGATATCAGCGTAGAAGGAACGAAGGTTCATTTCATTTATGCTAAGAAGATGGGTGAGAAATATCTGAAGCGCTACAGGAAGTATTTCCATGATCCGGAGATCAGGGAGTTCAACATGCAGCACGAACAGTGGCTTTTGGGCTATGAAGAATATGCGATACCGGTCTTGAAAGCCATTGATGAGTTTATGGAAAGTTAAGTTAAAGCTGTATCACTTCGATGCAGCTTTATTATAGTAGCCGTTTCGATAAGCTGAAGGAGTCTTGCCTGTTGCTTTCCGGAAATATTTGACGAAGTAGTTGGCGTCGAAGATCCCGACATCTTCAGCGATCTGCTGGATCGAATACTGTGTAGTCCGCAATAAGCGCTTGGCCTTGGCGATGCGCAGATCGAACAGATAGGCGTTCGGTGTCTTTCCGGTCTCTTTTTTGAAGTGGTTGATATAGGAAGAGACAGATAAACCAAGATGCTGGGCACTTTTTTCAACAGTGACTGTCTCGTTGTAATGTTTCTCCATAAAACTGATCGCCTGGAAGACTTGCGGAGAATATTTTTCCTTGCGATAGGTTCTGATCGCTTCCACAAAGCTGTTGATCATTCTTTCGTTCTCCCGATACATCTCTTCACGCGTCTGACATTGTGTTATCCGGCGGCTGCTTTCGCCAGATATCTGGTCGATGACAACGG
>CADCOR010000135.1 GCA_902803055.1 uncultured Erysipelotrichaceae bacterium | reverse complement strand
TCCAAGGCGGCTCTCAATTCTCTGACGCACAATCTGGCCATGGAATATGGACCATATGTAAACGTCAATGCGATCGCCCCGGGATTCATCGGCACGGAAAAGGAACTTGAAGGCTATGATGAAGAGTTTCTTAAAGCAGAAACCGAAAAGATCTTCTTAAAACGCTATGGTTATCCCGAAGAAGTTGCCCATCTCGTCAGATTCCTGATCTCTGATGAAGCGGCATATATAAACAATTCCATCATCAGGATCGATGGCGGACAATACGGTGCTGTCTGATTCACAACGAAAACTGCTGATCGACATTCAGTTCAATCAGCAGTTTTTTTATTTCTTCAATATTTTATTTAAAGCCATCAGGATCGACAGCTTGCCATACTCAGGAGTCAAACCACCCTGCAGGTATAACGTATAAGGTTCACGAACCGGTGCATCAGCGCTGAGTTCGATCGTGCTGCCTTGCGTGAAGGCACCGCAGGCCATTACTTCATCAAAAGGATAGCCAGGCATTGGTGCCGGCAGGACGTGGACAAAGGAATCGATCGGGGAAGATTCCTGCAATCCCTGGGTAAATAGGACCAGGGACTCCTTATCTCCCAGTTCAACGGTCTGAATGATATCGGTCCGCTTTTCATCATAACGCGGTGAAACATTCTTATAGCCCAGTTTTTCCAGCATGTAGGCAGCATAGACCGCTGTCTTTAAGGCATTCCTTACAGCTCCCGGAGCCATAAAGATCCCTTTGAAGAATGAATTATTCAGATTGAAGTTGGCACCCTGTTCCTTGCCCAAACCCGGGGCTGTGAAACGGTCGGCGACCATGGCAACCAGATCCTTGCGGCCGGCTATATAGCCTCCGGTCGAAGCAATCCCGCCGCCAAGATTCTTCATCAAAGATCCAACGACGACATCCGCTCCCACGTGACCAGGTTCTTTTTCCTCGACCAGTTCGCCATAGCAGTTATCGACCATGATGATGACTTCATCATTTACCTTCCTGATCTGCTTTATCAGTTCTTCGATCTGAGCGATCGTTAATGATGAACGGTCAGAATAACCGCGGGAACGCTGGATCTCAACCAGCTTCACATCTTTTTTCTGCAGACGTTCAACTATTCTGTCGGTTGCGAATTCATCATTGACCAGGTCGATCTGTTCAAAACGCACGCCATTCTCTTTTAAGGACTGTGATGAATCCCCGCACAGGCCGATCATCTCCTGCAGAGAATCATATGGCAAACCGGTAAGTGAAATCATTGTATCGCCATGTTTCAGCAGCGCTGAAAAAGCCAGATACAGTGCATTGGTTCCAGACATGATCTGCGGTCTGACCAGGGCATCCTCACACCCCAGCACTTCCGCAAAGATCTTTTCCAGTTTGTCCCTTCCCGCATCATAGTTGCCATAACCATTGATATCGGCAAAATCAGAATACGATACTCTGTTTGCAATAAAAGAATTCAGGATCCGATCCGAATTCTTCAGCGCAATCTCATCGATCTGATCATATATGTCTTTAAGTTCCTTATCTGCTTCAGCAGAAAGATCCAGCAGTTTCTTATCTATCGCTTCTATTATCATAAGTCACCATCCTATCACAAACATTATATCTTTTTTCCTGTCTGTATAAGTTTATCAGTTATGTGACTGCAAGCATTTCATTTTGACAGCATCAGCATAATCAGCGGAACGATTATGAAGATTCCAAACATGGTCCCGCTGAATACCATCAGCATCACGATCGGCACCAGTGAGAGTACGATCGCATACAGCAGTACTTCTTTCATATTGTTATTCTTCCTTTTCGAGATATTTACCTATTTCCTTTTTCAGATCCCAGGTGCTCATCTTATGTATATCGTTATAGTTCTTATTATTTTCAGTCATATATTTGAGTGCTGCTGAAGTCCAGTTATAGACTGAGAAATGACTCATGCCATCATCAGTCTCAACCATTCTGATTATCTCCTTAGCCAGTTCTAACATCTGCTTCTCTTTCATCTTCTTCAGTCTTTCATCCAGGTCTCTTTTGGAATTGACGATCACATCCAGACACAGCAGCGTGAAGAGCTGTTCGATCGTATAGGCATCCTCATAATTTCCTTTAAAATCGCTTCTGCTCAGCAGTTTATAGAGTTCCAATGTCTTGTTTCTGATTCTTATTTCTTCAAACAATAAAGCTGCTCCTTTCCCATGTTTCCATGTACAGAAATCATAGCAAAGCAACAGTACATAAAAAACGCCTATTTAATTTTTATAATTCAAACGTGTAAGTCTGTAAATTCATAACTCTGTATATTTATTTATGCGGCTTTTTCTTTAGTGTTTATAAATGATAAGGATATAATAAAAGCAAGGACAAATACTAATGAATAGAGATTTTCTAATTGAATTCAACAGAAAAAGAAGCATCATGGCTCTGCTTGCTGCGATCGTTGGAGCCATCTTCTATCATATTTCCATCTATGGCGGAATCGTCATGTTTGCGGAAGAGAAGATCTCTTTCAAACTTTTCCGTTATTTCACGATCGTCTCCGGCGTCTATGGGCTTATCGTAATGATCATGCTGATACCGTTTGCGATCAATGGTCTGATCAACAAACGTTTCACCTACAACCGCTGGATGGCCATGCTTCATTATTCGACAGCGATCTGTACCTCGGTGGTCTTTGTCTTTGCCCTGTGCTTTATCAGTTTCTACGATCCGATCCTGGCCTTTGGCGGCTACAATTTCAATCTGCATTTTATCTGCCCGGTCATGATCCTGGTGGCCTTCCTGACCGTGGAATCAGCGACCCAATTTACGATCAAAGATTCTCTGATATGTATCATTCCGATCATCGTCTATTCACTGATCTATTTCTATAATGTCGTGGTCGTACACAACTGGGAAGATCTCTATAACTTCAACACCTATCTTCCTTTCTACATCAGTATGCCTCTTATTTATCTGTTTGTCTTTCTGATCGCCGACGTTTTGCGAAGACTCAACAACATCAAAAACAGATACGTCAGAAAATCTCTTACCAAATCATGGGACAATGATGTTGATGCAGTTTCGATCAAGATCGACCTCTATGGCCTGGGAAGATATGTAGGGCTGCACGGCGAAAGCAACAGCATTAATTTGAACTTTGATGTTCTGACTACGATCGCCGATGCCTATGACATTAAAATGGAAGAGCTGACCAATGCCTACACCAAGGGTGTAATTGATGGTCAGAAGGAAAAACAGAAAAAGCCAGAAAAATAAATTATGGAGCAGGAACTGGGAATCGAACTCACTTTCATTCCTGCCGCTCACCATTGACGTTCTTTCATCATTCATTGAGGTCTGTTTTTTTATCAGATCTCACTTTTTTTCGGCAGCGATCTTTGACATTGATTTCTCTAACAGCGCTGTCAAAATCACCAGATTCTCTAATGATGGTTCACAATGCTTCACAGCTTGCTGATAGCCTGCAGATGTTTTTCACATTTGCAAGTATATCTGCAGCATAGCATCTCTCAAATTATGTAATTTCTCACATAATCAGGAATTTCTGTTACTTTTTAAGCTAAAAATGCAACACTATTATTAGAAGAAATACAGATCCGCTGATATGATCTTTCTTCTCACATATCCGTATAAATATATGTGGATCTGAAATAGATTTGACCAACAAGGAGGAACTTATGAAAAAACTTATTGCTTTACTGGCAGCAGTTCTGATGATTGTATCAGTAACAGGCTGTCAGAAAAAACCCCAGGAAGAAGAAACAGTCGTCGATAATTCCAACCGTTATACGATTAAGGTAACTGGTGATTCAGCTGTCGAAAACACTTATCAAGTTGCCAGTGAGACCGAAGTGCTTTCTGCTTTACTGGAAGAAATCGCCAAGATCAATGTGCTGTCTTATGAAAGTGCCAAAGGTGAAAACGGCTGGTACCTGAGCTCTGTTAACGGTGAAGAAGCAGGCGAAGACAACTGGACTGTCTATCTCAATGGTCAGTTATGCACTGACGGCATCGATAAGATCACATTAAAAGACGGTGATGTCATTGAGATCGTGAGGATCAAGGCTGTTGCTCAGCCGGAGAC
>CADCOR010000134.1 GCA_902803055.1 uncultured Erysipelotrichaceae bacterium | reverse complement strand
TTCCATTGCGACGATCGGTGCAGCCGATGGTCCAACGGCGATCATCGTGGCGCAGAAGCTTCATTCAAGCTATCTCGGTCCGATCATGGTTGCGGCCTATTCCTATATGGCTTTAGTGCCGATCATTCAGCCACCGGTCATCAGACTGCTCACCAGCAAGAAGGAAAGAATGATCCGCATGGACTACGAACCGAAAGATGTATCCAGAACGACGAGAATTCTCTTCCCGATCATCATCACGATCATTGCCGGTCTGATCTCACCAGCTTCGGTATCCTTAGTCGGTTTCCTGATGTTTGGCAACCTCTTGAAGGAATGCGGTGTGCTCAATGGCTTATCCGATACAGCGCAGGGTGCCATGGCTAACATGATCACCCTCTTATTGGGAATTACTGTCGCCTCGCAGATGCAGGCTGAAAACTTCCTGCGTCTTGATACGCTGATGATCTTAGGCATGGGCTTATTTGCTTTTGTCTTTGATACAGCAGGCGGTGTCATGTTTGCGAAACTGCTGAACCTCTTCTTAAAGAAAAAGGTCAATCCGATGATCGGCGCGGCCGGTATCTCCGCTTTCCCGATGTCAGGCAGGATCATTCATAAGATGGGCTTAGAAGAAGACAATCAGAACTTCCTGCTCATGCATTCAATGGGCGTCAATGTATCCGGACAGATCGCTTCCGTTATTGCCGGCGGCCTGATCATGTCGTTCTTTATGTAGGAGGGTTGAGCAATGAATTTTAATCCAATGAATTTTGTGAACAATCTGATCTATATCGTTAAAGGCGAACTTGGTCTGTTTGCGGCTTTAGGTCTGATCGCTTTGTCAACAATCATCCTCAATCATTTCTTTTCAGATTAAGATCAATAATAAAATTCTGTAAAAATGGCTTCTTTTGTCGAAAAAGGAGCTTTTTTTGAATTTCAGTTAGGATTTTGACTTTTTTCTGGAAATAAAGATATAGGAGGATTATTTGAATATGAGTATTAACTATAAACACAAAGACCGTTTGTTCATCTTTCTGTTTGGCAATGAAGCTCACAAAGACTGGACCCTTAATCTTTATAACGCCATCAACAAAAGTCATTATGATGATTCAGAAGCTATCAGTTTCAACACCCTGGATGATTTCCTGTATATGGGTATGAAGAATGATGTTTCTTTCATTATTAATGGTCAGATCAATCTTTATGAACATCAAAGCAGTTTTAATCCCAACATGCCTTTAAGACAGTTTCTTTATCTGGCACACATCTATGAAGCCCATGTACATGAAAATCAGGAATCTCTGTTAACGCCAAAACTGCTGACGCTCCCAACACCAAAACTCTATGTTTTCTACAACGGAACACAGGAAGAAGATGAAGAAAGAATCCTGTATCTTTCCGATTCCTTTACTGGTGAAGGGGATATTGAAGTTAAAGTAAAAATGGTCAATATAAACTACGGACATAATGAGCAGCTTCTGAATATGTGCAGTCAATTAAAAGAGTACAGCTGGTTTATAGCTGAGATCAGATATAACACAAACATACGATCCATGAGCCTCAGCGAAGCGATTGATGATGCTATAATGAAGATGCCGGATAATTTCTCAATTAAAGAAATAATTGTTAAACATCAGATGGAGGTTAAGGGAATGTTGTTTTCAGAAGCGGAAACTGAGTTTGAAATGAATAAACTGAATAATTATTATGCAAGAATTGCTGTTGAGGAGGCTCTCAAAGAAGAACGTGAAATGTATATTGCAGCAATGCGCGAAAGAGGATTCAGCGAGGAACAGATCAGGTCTGTCATTGAAACAAAAGAAAAGTTAGAATCAATAAAGAAGATATAGAATATGTTATTTTCAGAAGCAAATAATGAATACGAAATGAATAAACTTCGAGATCAAATAATAAGAGAAGCTCGAGAAGAAGGTCGCAAAGAAGGGCGTGAAGAAGCTCGAGAATATTTCAAAACAGTTTCATTAGAAAATGGTTTCAGTGAAGAAAAAGTCAATTCACTTATTGAAAAATTGCTGTTGAAAGAAAAGGCAGAGGAGTAGAACAATTGTTCAGCTTAGGGTAAACAGAGTGTTACCCTTTTTTATTGGGCAGATAAACTATGACTGCTGTGGTTTTTCTATAAAGTATAATGGTATTAACAATGAAAGAGTATCGCTACAAAGCTTTCATATCCTATCGGCATGTGTCGCCGGATCAGGATATAGCTAAGAAACTCCACAGATTAATTGAAACATACGGCATTCCTTCTTCCCTGAAGAAGTCTTTAGGTATTCAGAAAATGGGAAGGGTCTTCCGTGATCAGGAAGAACTTCCTCTGTCAGCTGATTTAGGACACGATATCCATGAAGCTCTGGATGAAAGCGAATGGCTCATCTGTGTCTGTTCACCAAGATATCTGGAATCCAAGTGGTGCATGGAAGAGCTGAACTACTTCATTAACAGCGGTCGCCGTGATCATGTCCTGGCTATCCTTGTTGAAGGTGAGCCGGAGAGTTCTTTCCCAGAGCAGATCCGTTTTGAATACAAGTATGGCAAGCGCATTGAAAATGAACCACTGGCTGCCGATGTCAGAGCGGACAATTTACAGGATGCCCTGAAGAAACTCAACAATGAAAAACTGCGGATCATGGCTCCAATGTTAGGGGTCAGATATGATGATCTGAAACAGCGTGATCGTATCCGTCGAAACAGAATCATTTTTTCTGCAGCTTTGGCAGTAATTGCACTGTTGAGTATGTTTCTGATCTATGCCTTAAATAAAAACAAACAGATAAATAACGAAAGAAATGAAGCACTGATCGCTGAGTCCCGCTGGCTTTCCAAGACGGCAAAAGAAGCACTTGATAATAATGACCGCATGCTGTCACTGATGTTGTATCTGGAAGCATTGCCGCAAGATGTCGATAATCCTGACCGTCCGATCGTTGAAGAAACGGCCAACGGCCTGATCAGCGCCGTGATCGGTTCAAGTGCGACCAGTACTTACAGTGGTGTAGGTGAGATGGTGATCGAATCGGATGAGAACAGCCGGGTCATCGATCTGAAAGCGATCGATAATAAACTGTATCTCACCAGAAGAAATGCTATCGAGGTCTATGATCTCAATTCAGGAGTTTTCCTTGAAAATCTTGAAACCAATGGTGAAACCATTTATGGTACTTTCATCAGAAGCGATGGTGATTATTTGGTTTATCATCTTGATTCTTATGAAGAACATTTTTCCTATACTGAACCACATTACGAAAAGTATGAGGGCAGTTATCAGTATGAAAAACCTCTGCAGAATGAAATGGGAAAATATGGCAGCGGTCTATATACAGCCACTTATTACGGTGGCAATTCAAATAAAGCGGTTTATGGTGATCGCAACTACCTGCACACAGAGAACCAGTCATGGAAAGTCCCGGATCGCTGGTTTGAAGAAAACATCCTGAAGGTCCATGTTACAAATGAAGAATATCTTGTAACTATTTATGATGATTATTCTTCACATTTTAAACAGACTGATTATGAACATGTTTATCTTATTGACCGTTACAACGAGATCGTGAACAGTTATGCTTACAGTATAGGTCCTACCGATTATTACGGAAACGTAACCGACACGATTGCTTCGCCTGATGGAAAGGTGTTTTTCGGCATGTCTCAGCATCACATCTATCTGTGGAATCGTAATTCAGCTGAACTGTTCAGAACCGTTTCCGTTGACCGTTTTGACAATACCGAATTTACAAGAATCCTGGCTCCTTCACAAAACAAATATAACCATATTGCGGTGCTTACCAAAGGCGGAAATGTTTTCCTTTACGACTTTGTCAAAGATGAAATCACATGCAAAATGGCAAATGACTTCTATAAGCTAACAAGTATCATGTTCAACTATGACGGCAATCGCATCCTTTGTTCAGCTGACCGAAAGAACGCGATCATTTTCAGTTGTGAAGATGGAAGTATTATCGAAAAACTACAGGCTAACTTTGGGGTCTACAAAGCAGAATATGCCATTCAAGACTATTATGGAAATGCTGACAAGGATAACTACATTCTTCTGTATAAAGGCAACTACGGTTACCGCAACAGTGACTGGTTGACCGATATTTTCATCTATTCCACCAATGCCGACGATGAAACAGAAAAATATAAGACGATGTTGCCGGTCGATGGTTTTTCGATGGCTCAGTTTTCTTCAGACAACGATACCTTGTGGCTGACTGACTGTGGTACCAACATGTTCAAGGCACCGCTGATCATCTTTGATGTTAAAGGTGGAAATGCCATTAAGACTATTGAAGATTATGCTTCCAACATCTATAGAAAAGATAACATGATGATAGTCATGGCGGATAACAGTGATCTTGGTATGTCAGGCTTAGATAAAACATACGTTCG
>CADCOR010000133.1 GCA_902803055.1 uncultured Erysipelotrichaceae bacterium | reverse complement strand
GCTTCCGACCGGTGCCGTGTAATGAGAAGCCGAGCGGTCTTCCAAAGCATCGATAAAAGCACTTCTGATGTGCTCAGGAAAACTGCGATCAGGCATATAAGGATCAGCCCAGCCCATTAAGGCAACCCCGTTTTTCGCCATCTCCTGATAAGAAGTGCCGACATCAGCTTTTTCACTTTCCCCGAATAAGCCGCCATTGGCTTCGCGGAAGCTTTTTATCATCTTCTCTCTGATCATCTTATTCTTCGTACATGTTTATCATTCTTTCCTGTGCTTCTTCTTCCGGATCTTTATCCCAGACTTCGCAGGCAAATTCAAACGGCTCATCAACTTCCTTATCGGTCAGTTCACTGCTGCCCTTTGCCGATTCATAGATACCGCAGTTCTCACCCAGATCTTCATCGGCATATTTTACTGTCATTTCATATTGCGGATAGAGTTCAGCCAGCTTGCGATAGATCGGAAGCGGGATCGCATTTAAAGTATCAAAGGTATATTCCAGGATCGTCGAATTGCGCCATAAGACCCAGTCGAGTTCTTCGTAGTCTTCCGCGATGCCCCATTTTGCTTCCTTTTCAGATCCGTCACTTAAGGGGATGATCTTATTGAAGCTCAACTGTTCATCGCCATCTTTGAGTTCAGCTTCCAGAGCTTTCATCTCAGCTTCTTCACCGGTAAAGATAAGTTTGTTCCTGATGTAACTGTTCATCTGTTTCTCCTTTTTGACTCCTGTTCAAGAGATGTTCATATTTAAAACTGCGTATCCTTCGCCTTTTTATTCACTTTATTGATATGAATATTTATATATCTTTATTTTATTATAAAACCTCTTTATATATACGCCTGCGCGATCTGAACATTTTAAAAGGCAGCTGCCCTGCCCTTTAAAGTTAATGATTGATCTCAAATGTCTGTCCGCAATCCTGACATCTGTATTCAAAGACCATGCACTGATCTCTTGAAGATACATATGATCCACTCTCCGTGACGTTTGTCGAACCGCAGCCTGGACATTTAACACCGGAAGCTTCTTCCTTGCCTCCGGCAACTTCCTTTAACATTTCTTCGTTGTCATTCATGATTCATATACTCCTCGTGCTACTAAAATAACACATTCTGCTTTGAAGGTGAATTCGCCACGATCTTTTTCCCGTTCTTATAGGAATAAAGTACAGCGGCATCTTTGACTAAAGCGTCATAATAGTTTTTCGCATCCAGCACGATAAAGCTGGCTGGCTTATTTATTTCTATTCCATAGTGATCAGCGATATGCAGGGTCTTGGCCGCATTATAAGTGATGAGCTTATAGGAATTCATGATCTCTTCATAACCCATCATCTGGCCAACATGCAGACCCATGAAGACGACATCGCGCAAAGAGCCGTTACCCATCGGATACCATGGATCAAAGATGTCATCATGGCCAAAGGAGACATTGATACCTTCAGCCAGCAGTTCTTTGACTCTGGTGAGTCCTCGACGTTTCGGATAGGTATCGATGCGTCCCTGCAGATGTGTATTGACTAAAGGGTTGGCGACGAAGTTGATCCTGCTCATTTTAAGTAAACGCATCAGTCTTAAGACATAAGCGTTGTTATAGGAATGCATGGCCGTGGTATGAGAAGCTGTGACCTTGTCATATAAGCCAAGTTCCAAAGCTCTGACCGCCACCGTCTCCAGACCGCGGGAAGCTTCATCATCGATCTCATCGCAATGCACATCGACGAGCTTATTTTCGTCAGCAGCTAATTGAAGGGCAAAATTGAGTGACTCGACCGAATATTCTCTGGTGAACTCAAAATGCGGAATCGCCCCGACGGCGTCCACGCCCATCTTGACCGCATCGATCAGCAGCTGTTTGCCATTGGGATAGGATAAAATTCCTTCCTGCGGGAAAGCGACGATCTGAAGATCCATGACATCCTTTAACTCTTCCTTAAGTTCCAGGATCGTCTTAAGCGCCATCAGTTTGGGATCGGTGACATCGACATGTGTTCTGATCGCCTGGATGCCATTAGCAGCATACATGCGCACAACTTTGTTTACTCTTTCCCTGATATCCTCCGGATTAAGTTTCTCCTTGCGCTTGCTCCAGCACTCAATACCTTCAAAAAGCGTACCGGACATATTCCAGCAGGGATCACCGGCCGTCAGACAGGTATCAAGATGAACATGTGATTCAATAAAGGGCGGCAGCAGAAGCTGCTCATTCAGATCGAGAACTTCTTCATTCTCCTGCTGCTCAAGTTTACCGATATCGGTGAAGACGCCGTTTTCGATCCGCAGATCCTGCGGCTTTTCACTATTTTCAATCAGCGCATTCTTTATCAGCATTATTTCTTTTTGCCTTTCTTCTTATAGAGCGTCTTATTCAGATATTCTCTCATCTCTTCCAGCATCTCAATGATCGTGATGTTGCCATCATGACCGACTCTAGGGAAGGTTACTGAATAACCGCCGCAGCGATATTTCTTCAATACTTCCGTAAATGACCAGTGACCGAGATTCAGATAGAAGTTGTCCATGTCACCGGCTCTTAGATGGAACTTGCCTCTGATCTTCGGTACGAGCCACTCGTGATTTCTTTCCAAGTAAGCGGTCAGATCATAGTGTTCGCCCCAGTAGGCTACAACATCTTTATTGATCTTGCCGCTAAGCGGATCATAGGCATTGAGCGGATAGCCATCTTCACCGCATGGCGAATAGACCGCCTGATAGATGCCATACTGTCCCAAGCCATGAGCCAGATCTCCGCCGATCGCCAGTTCATGGTAGTGCTCCTCGCGATTGGTCCAAAGGACATTGCCTCTGGTATCTCTTGAACCTGGACGTTCAACACTGCGCCATGGGAATTCGAGTTTATAGACATTCTCGTCGTTGTAGAGATCTTCCAGCTGATAGTTGTGGAAATCAAGTCCATCCGCAAAGCCCGGCCAGCTGCCGCCAAAGAAATCCGGATAGAACAGCTGCAAGGCTACCGAGATCCAGCCGCCGGTTGAACCGCCGACCAGGATCCTGCCTTCCGGCTTGCCGATACCGCCGTATTTCTTTTCGATCGCCGGAACCAGCTCGGTCACAAAGGCATCGCCCCAGGGACCCAGATTGGCTGAATTGACCATATAGGAATCATCATAGAACATATTCGCATCACGGAAATTGACACAGATCACTTCCGGAGCCTTGCCTGAATTCCAGTACTCCGTAAAACCTTTTTCTCTTTCCCTTAATTCCACATCATAGCGGAAAGGAGCGGTCTTGCCGGGAAAATGTCCCTGACACAGGATCAGAGGATACTTTTTATTTTTGTCATAATTTTTTGGCAGCAGGATGTTGGCACCCATATAGATGTCTTCACCCCAGAAGTCTGACAGCAGTTTACTCTTAAGCTTGAAATAACGCACCAGGCCATGATTATTGTAGTTGCCCTGCTGATAGACCTGACCCTTCTTCAATACATAATCAGGTTCTATTTCATGATTGATGGTAAGTCTGATATCACCGGTGCCATAATTAACTTTCTTTACATCAGAATACAGATTGAAAGGATTTAAGGCATAACTTCCGCCTCCGCCATAATCAGCCATGCCCCAGATCTCGTGACCATCCTTGCGGCAGAACTTATGCCAGCGGATAAAGAAAGCCTGAACCTCCAGCTTCTCATGCGGTATCTCATCAAACTGAATCGGCGAACCGAAGATCTTTTCTTTCTGTTCATCAAGGTTTATCTCGTCGCCGCCCTGCAATCCATAAAAGGTCACGCCGAATACCGGACAGCCTTTCATTCCGAAACCGTCTCTTTTATATAACATCGGTTCTTCGTTATCACCCGGCCGATCGACAAAAAACAGCAGACGGCCATTTAATTCGCCTTTGAACTTTGGACTGATCTTTACAATAACTGCCATATTATTAATCTCTCTTTCTGACTTCTATTATAGAAAAAATCATCTATGGAAACATTTTTACTCACTATCCTGAAAAATACACTTAGATGTCATAAAATTGCAGTAAAAAAAATCTAAAAAAGTGTTGACTTCCTTATTGAGGTTTAGTATCATCATTTTTGCCAGATCGAAAGGTCAGGCAAATATGCCCCACCGAAAAGTGAGGCGCCTATATGCCCGAGGCCAAAAGCGCGGGCATCTTTTTTTATTCCAGACATTTTAAAAATCACGGACTGTCCCGTGATTCATTAATTTAATAATTTTCCTTTTATATCTTAAAGCTTATCCCAGTATTTATCGACAAACTGCCGGCATGTATTAAGATCCGCATAATGATCCATGTTTCTGAAATCCATAAGCAGTTTGACCGCAGCCTGTTTCTTTGAACGGCCGTT
>CADCOR010000132.1 GCA_902803055.1 uncultured Erysipelotrichaceae bacterium | reverse complement strand
GGTCTGGGATGCGATGATCTATCACATCTGCAAGCAGATCGGGGCGATGGCTTGCGTCTTAAAGGGCGAAGTCGATGCGATCTTATTAACAGGCGGCCTGATGCGTTTTGATGATATCAGAGAAAAGATAAGTGAACGCTGCGGCTGGATCGCAAGTATCTATGTCTATCCGGGTGAAAGAGAACAGGAAGCACTGCTCACCGAGACGCTGAAGGTTTTAAGAAAACAGCGTGAAGCTCATAAATATACGGGCGTACCGGTCTTCAGGGGTTTTAAAGATTGAAATCGGTTAAAATATAAACATAGAGTAATGGGGATAAAAATATGAAACTGAATTACAAAAGAACATTTATTGTCGGTCTGGCTTTTCTGTCGATCTGTGCCTTCTGGCAGATGTATGACAATGTTATTCCACTTATCCTGACCAACACTTTCCATCTCAATGAGACCTTATCAGGAGCGATCATGGCGGCTGATAACCTGCTGGCTCTGTTCTTGCTTCCTTTATTTGGTTCTTTGTCTGATAAGACCAATACCACCTTTGGCAAGCGCATGCCTTTTATCATCTTTGGTACCGGTGCAGCAGTTGTCTTAATGAATCTTCTGCCGCTGATCGATAATTCCTATTATCAGGAAGCCAGCCAGTTCAAGATGATCTCTTTTATCGTCGTACTGGGCATGCTGCTGATCGCGATGGGGACCTACCGTTCACCGGCAGTTGCCTTAATGCCTGATGTCACGCCAAAACCGCTTCGTTCCAAAGCCAACGCCATCATCAATCTGATGGGAGCAGTCGGCGGCATCATCTACCTGGCGATTGCAGCGTTCTTATACCCTAACTCCAAGACGGTTGGCGTAGCACACGTCGACTATCAGATCCTGTTTGTCGTCGTCTCCGGCATCATGTTTGTTTCAGTCGGACTTTTATATCTGTTCATCAAGGAACCAAAGCTCGTCGAAGAAAACAGACAGCTCGAAGAAGAACATCCGGAATGGAACCTGGCGGAAGAGGATGAATCAGGCAACGAAACACTTCCTGCTGATGTCAAACGCTCACTGGCCTTCCTGCTGGCCTCGATCGCATTGTGGTTTATCGGCTATAATGCGGTGACCACCTGGTTTACGACTTATGTTTCCGTTGTCATGGGACAGGGTCTTGGCGGTGCTTCGACCTGCCTTTTAGTGGCAACAGCCGGAGCTATCGTTTCCTATATCCCGATCGGCAACCTCGCATCCAAATACGGAAGAAAGCGCACGATCATGTTTGGCATCATCCTGCTTTCAAATATGTTTGCCTTGGGTTTTGTTTTAACTAATATCTTCAAGAGCATCAACATCGTCATGTACATCAGCTTTGCCCTGGTTGGCTTGGCTTGGGCAGCGATCAATGTAAACTCATTGCCGATGGTCGTTGAGATGTGCAAGGGTTCTGATATCGGCAAGTTTACCGGTTACTATTACACCGCCTCAATGGCAGCACAGATCGTCACGCCGATCCTGGCCGGTACGCTGATGAGACTCATCTCCTATAATATCCTGTTCATCTATTCCGCTTTCTTTGTCCTGCTGTCCTTTGTAACGATGACCCAGGTCAAACACGGCGATCAGAAGGTCGAAGCCAAGAAGGGTCTGGAAGCCTTCGAGGATATGCCTGATTAACAAAACAGGAACCCTGAAGCTTGAATGCAGCAGGGTTCTTTTAAAAAACGGTTGAAATAATAAACGTGATAAAATGATACAGAAATGAATAAATACGCAGAAAAATACCTTAACATCGAAGACGAATTCTTCAAGCTCGATCATGAAAGCAAGATCGCTCATGTTGAAATGAACTATGATAAACCGTCAGCGCTTTTTGACAAAGACGTCATTACTAAAATTCCCATGATGTCCGATGATTTTTTCTCGTCGCTGATCTGGGCTTTTGACTATCTGCCGGAAAATTATAAACTGGATATCACGATCAGTTTCAATGATCTCGATGGCTACAGCGATGAACAGCTGCTGGAACTCTTTGAGAAGAACCTGGCCATGGAGATCAAATCCCGCAAGCGAGTTGGCCGCCGCAATGAAATGAGCGCCTTTATTCTTTGCCTGGTTGGAATAGCCTTTATCCTGATTTCGGTGCTGGTAGAAAGAAACTGGAACAGCGAAGGAATCGGCAAGCTGATCGTGACCTATATTCTTGATATTGTAGCGACCGTTCCGTTCTGGGGCGCCATGGATATCTATATTATCGAGAAAAGCGAGCGCCGCAAGAAACAGGC
>CADCOR010000131.1 GCA_902803055.1 uncultured Erysipelotrichaceae bacterium | reverse complement strand
TCATAAAGTTCATCATAGACTTCCTGCTGCCTTTTCTTGAGCTGTAAAGCTGTATTATTCTTTTTTATTTTCCTGACCATTTTTGGTCCAATGGTCTCTTTTCGGGTCTTCAGAGTTTTAGGAAGCATCGTGTTGAGGCAGGAAATAAAGGGTGAGATTGTCGTGCGGGATAGCCAGGCGGCAAGTTCATAGAGTTCATCATTAAAAACAGGTTCATCATCTATGACTTCAATAATGTCAAGCAGATCATAACCCAATTCTTCTTTAAGTTCATCTTTATCTTTATCGGTGTATTTGCAATCAACAACGATAGCTGTATTGGCAGCCATATGAAAAACAACCTTTACCCGGCAATACTTTTCCACAGCATCTTCACTGCAATAGGTAAATGGTCTGTTTACATTAAGTGAGGCGTTGGTGACATATACACTCAATAGATGCATATACAGTTATTATCACATAAAAGTAACTGCCTGGTAGTTACTGATTAACCGATAGAATCGGACATATCGAGCTTCAGAAGCTGATTGAGTTCCACCGCATATTCCATCGGAAGTTCTCTCGTAAATGGCTCTAAAAAGCCCATGACGATCATTTCTGTAGCCTGAGATTCGGATAAGCCTCGCGACATCAGATAAAAGAGCTCTTCTTCAGAAATCTTGGAGACTTTCGCTTCATGTTCGATTGTCGCCAGATGATTCTCATTAACGTTTTTTGGAATTGTGTCTGATTTGGATATATTATCCAGGATCAGCGTATCACACTCGATCTTGGCTTTGGCATAATCGGCTTTTTTAGAAAAATGAATCCAGTCACGGAAATTAGTAATACCACCATTGCGTGAGACCGATTTGGAGATAATGGAAGAGGAAGTATGCGGAGCAAGATGGATCATTTTAGCTCCGGTATCCTGATTCTGATTCTTTGTACCGATCGCTATCGAAATACAAAGACCATGAGCATATTCACCAGCGAGAATGCAGGCAGGATATTTCATGGAAATTCGAGAACCGATATTGCCATCTATCCACTCCATCGTACCATGTGCTTCTACTTTCGCTCTCTTAGTGACCAGGTTCAGAATGTTGTCAGACCAGTTCTGAACAGAAGAATAACGGCAGGTTGCCCCTTTTCCGACGAAAACTTCAACAACTGCAGCATGCATGGAATCTTTTGAATATTGAGGTGCTGTACAGCCTTCGACATAGGAACACTTGGCTCCATCATCAACGATGATGATCGATCTTTCAAACTGGCCCATCGACTCGGAGTTTATTCTGAAATAGGACTGCAAAGGTTTTTCGAGTTCAACGCCCTTAGGCACATAGATAAAACTGCCGCCCGACCAGACCGCGCTGTTTAAAGCAGCGAGCTTATTGTCAGAAGGCGGTACGATGGTCGCAAAATACTTCCTGAAAAGATCAGGGTATTCTTTCAAGGCTGAATCGATATCTAAGAAAATAACGCCCTTTTCTCTGACTTCCTCCAGCATATTGTGATAAACAGCTTCAGATTCATACTGGGTCGTAACTCCCGCCAGGAATTTTCTTTCTGCTTCCGGAATACCGAGTTTCTCAAAAGTGTTTTTTACTTCTTCTGGGACATCATCCCAGCTTTTTTCGGTATCATTTGAAACTTTGCGGTAATAGGTAAAATCCTGAAAATCGATATCCGAAAGATCAGGTCCCCATTTCTGCATTTCCATCTTTTCAAACTGATGAAAAGACCTGACGCGGAATTCTGTCATCCATTCCGGTTCATTCTTATAATGAGAGATCTGTCTGACAATATCCTCATTTAATCCTTTGCCTGTATCAATAAGCGACTCTATGTCATCATGGAAACCATATTTATAGTCATCCTGTGCATAGACCGCATCTTCTTTAAGTTTACGATCACTCACTTTTCATCTTCCTTCTTTTCCAGTAATTCATTCATGGCGTTCCAGCCTATTGTTGCGCATTTGATCCGATTCGCCTGTTTATAGACATTCTTAAAGGCTACAGCTTCTTCAAGCATATCAGCGTCATATTCCTTGTTTTCAATCATCTTGAAATACTCATCAATGATCTTTTTGGCTTCAGCAATGGTTTTACCAATCAGCAGATCGCCCATCATTGATGTGGAAGCAGTTGAAATTGCACAGGCAACACCATCGAAACGGACATCCCTGATCACCTCATCCTGGACATCAAGCTGAACGGTAATATCGTCAATGCAGGAATCAGAAGCCATATGTTTTGAAATATATCCATCGCCGGCAACTAAACCGTGATTATGCGGATATTTGTAATGATCCAAAACGAGTTCCCTTAGGAAATTCGCATCATCAAAAAGATCTTTTTCGCCCATAAAACCTCCTAGAAAAATATACCGACTGCAGAATTAAGGTCGATCTTGGAAACGAGTTCAGCAAAGCGGTCAGCTTCCGCTTCCGTATTATACAGATACAAAGATGCCCGGATACTCTGATCTGTACCAATGATATTATGCAGAATCTTGGCACAGTGATTGCCGGAACGGACGCAGACATTGTTGACAGCCAGATAACCGGCAGCATCCTGAGCAAAGACATCTTTGACATTAAAGGTCAAAGGACCGGAGATATCATCCGGATTATAGATCTCGATATTATCAAGCTTAAGCATCTTATCAAGTAGATAAGCTCGGAGCTTAAGTTCGTGTTCGTGAATACTGTCTAATCCGATATCCATCAGATATTCAGCCGCGGCACTTAGACCGATCACGCCTTCGATATTAGGTGTGCCGGCTTCAAAGCGCTGCGGTGCATCTTTATAAATAATCGTGCCATCATTATTAAAGCGGGCATTCATACCGCCGCCCAACAGAAGCGGAGGCATATCCTTTATCAGTTCATATCTGCCATACATGACCCCGGCACCATCAGGACCGCACATCTTATGTGAAGAGAAACACAGAAAATCACAGCCAAGATCCTTAACATCAACTTTGCGATGACCTATAGCCTGTGCGGCATCAACAACACTTAAGATGCCATGTTTCTGACAGATAGAGATCATTTCCTTTAACGGCTGCACAGAGCCTAGGACATTGGTAACATAGGCAACAGAGACAGCTTTAACTGTTTCATCAATGCATTTTTCAAAGTCCGAGAGATCTATCCTGCCCTGTTTATCAAGAGGGATGTAGGCAATATTGATGCCCTGTTCCTCTTTCAGTCTGAACCAAGGCAGCAGATTTGAAGCATGTTCAGCCTGTGTCAGCAAGACCGTATCGCCTTTCTTAAACAGCTTGGATAAGCCATAGACCACCTGATTCAAAGCGCTGGTAATATTGGAAAAGAAAGCGACTTCCCTGCTGTCACAATTGATCAGCCTGCCGATCACTTCTCTGGTATGATCATAAGCCTTATCAGCTTTGATCGCCGTTTCATAATCACCGCGTTCGACATTGCTGGTGAAATCGGTATAGAAAGAATTAACGGCATCAATAACTTTTTTCGGTTTGTAAGTAGTTGCCCCATTATCAAAATAAATCAGCTCCGGGTGATTTGTGATCATAGGGAAATCCTGTCGAATCTTTTCTACATCATACATAAGGAATTGATCCTGTTCTCCAGCTGTTTTTGAACAGCACTTTTCAGCTGTTCATCTTCAATCAGTTCTGCGATCGGCAACAGATAGCCAAGCGAAATCAGTTTTGTACAAGATGGCATATCCAGACCTCTGGACATCATATAGTAAAGCTGAGCTTCATCAACTCTGCCAATCGACATGGCATGAGAAGCTTTGACATCGTTTTCATCAATGAGCAGTTCCGGCAGGATCGTAGCTTTCTGCCCTTCTTCAAAGCTTAAAGCTCTCGAAGTCTGATGCGATGTTGATTTATGAGCACCATTCAGAATCTGCCCAACGGCATCGATCATCAGTTCCCCGCCTTTAAGTACAACAGCATAATTGGAAATGGTCGCATCAGTATGTACATTATCATTGATGACTCTGATCTGATATCTTTTCCTGCAGTTTATCAGGCTGGCCGTTGAAATACGGCCTTTGGATCCTTCGCCTTTTAAAGTCAATATCGATTTTCTGTTTACTGAAGCGTTATTGCATTCGCCATAGCCAACAGATAAATCACCATCCTTTTCAACCACAAAATCTTCACAGGCATTTATTTCCTGTTCACATTCATTCCAGAAGAAAAGCGAAACTTTAGTCTCAGCCGGAATTAATCCTTTTACTTCAAGAGAAGATACTTTGACGATCCTGAAAAAGACATTGCAGCTTTCTTCGATCCTGAGATCCAGTTTAATATCATCGCCATTGATCTCATAGCTGTGCGAATTATGATCCAGCGATAAACTCTGAGTGCTGTTAATGATCATTTAGTCTCGGCACCTTTCAATGTTTCTCTTACGGCACAGCTGCCAATCGATAACTGCGGTCTTTTCTTTTCCTGTTCTATTTCAGGTTCAATATTGTACTGCTCATAGATCCAGTCATAACCCTGCTGATCGATCTTCTGATAAAGATCAGGACCGCCTGTCAAAACAATCCGGCCATTGACTAAAACATGAGTGATTTCCGGTTTGATCAATTCCAGAAATCTATCATAATGCGAAACAATGAGCAAAGACATATTATTTTCCTGTCTGATCCTGTTGATCGCATCAGCAACGATCTTGATCGCATCTACATCAAGACCGCTGTCAATTTCATCAAGCATAGCTAATGATGGTTTCAGCATCTGCATCTGGACGATCTCATTTCTCTTTTTCTCACCGCCGGAGAAGCCTTCATTAAGAAAACGGTGCGCCAGATCCGGTGACATCTTGAGATCATCGATCGTCTTTTCCATTTCCTTTATGAACTGGAATAAAGAGACCGGTCTGTCTCTGCGCACATTCATGGCTGCTCTTAAAAAATCGGAATTGGTTACGCCATTGATCTCCTGCGGGTATTGCATGCCTAAAAAGATTCCGGCAATGCTTCTTTCATTGACCGGCATTTTCAGGATATCTTTATCATCAAAGATTATCGATCCGGATGTGACAGTATAACGGGGATCACCCATAATTGCCGCCAGCAATGTCGATTTGCCATTGCCGTTAGGACCCATCAGAACATGGCTTTCACCCTGTTTCAGACTGAGATCAACACCTTTTAATATTTCTTTATCTTCAACGCATACATGAAGATCTCTAATTTCCAGATTTTTCATATAATCACCCTTTTTCTTTCATAATTATAAACCTTAATAATTTTATGGCAGCAAATATTATCCTTTCCCAATCTGAACTTTTTCTGAACTTTATAATCAGCAATTGTATTAATAAAGAAAATAATATTATAATAAGTAACGTTTGGAGGATTATTATGAACACTAAGGAACTGTTAAAAAAATACTGGTTCGTAGGTGTGATAGGACTTGCTTTACTTGTTTTTATCGGCATTTATGCAGTTGATGAATATAAGAACAGAGACATACTGGTCAGCAATAAACAGGTTGATGGCAAGTATGTAGCCTATTCAGTCGATGGCGAAGATGTCATGGCTGATGACTTCTATGACACCCTCTATGAACTCAACGGAATGTCACAATCCGTAATCGCCTATGAAAGAGCGATCTTCGACGCCGGCTATGAAACAACGGAAGAAATGGAACAGAACGCCACTAACTCAGCGGCAACGATCCTGTCCCGTTATTCACAGGACTACGTCTTGCAGTCACTCAAACAGATGGGTTATGTCAACGGTATCGATGATCTCAAGCAATACTACATCGATTCGCAAAAGCAGGAAGTTCTCGTCAAAGATTACATTCTGGCCAACCAGGACAAATATCTGAGCGATGTCAAAGGCACTAACGGCCGTCTGATCTACCACATCCTGGTCAAATGCGATGTCAGCGAAATTACGGATGCTGACGGCAACGTCATCGGTTATGAAGCTAAACCGACTGATGAACAGAAAGAAAAACTCAACAAGATTCAGGAAGATCTCAAAGACGAAAACAACACTTTTGAATATGTTGCCTATTCCAATTCTGATGATGGCTCCGCTTCCAATGGCGGTTATATCGGTTTGATCAATGAAGAAAACCGCGGCAATTACGACAAGTTCTTTGCTGAAGCAGCAATGAACCTCAAGGAAGGTGAAGTATCTGATGTCATCGTATCTCAATTCGGTTACCACATTATCAAGAATGTCGCCGAATCAAATGATAATCTCTTGAATGACTATTATTTCTTAACTGAAATTCAGAACAATAACCCGACGATGACTGTCAAGGCTATTGTTGAAAAAGGCAATGAATTAGGTTTTGAAATCGTTGATGAAAAACTGAAAGAACAGATCGATTCACAGATCGCAGAAAGTGAGGCAAACTAATATGAAAAAAATAATCGTCTTACTTTTTGTCTTATTGCTGATGACCGGCTGTTCTGCCGATTCCCACCTTTCCAAGGTAAGTGAAGGAGAAACAGTCTTATTCAAAGGTCCTAACAAGACATTCACTAAACAGGACCTTTACAAACAGCTTAAAGTTACTGATTCAGGTGCAATTACTACCGACATCATGAATAAGATTGCCTTGGCAAGTGCTGATATCGATATGGATAAGATCAATGCTGATGCGGATGAGCTCATCAACACTTATAAGGAAATGGGCTATGAGGACTATATCATCGCATCCTATGGATCAATGGAAGCCTATAAAGATTCCTATATTTCAACTCTGCTGTTCTCTGAGCTTTCAAAACTTTATGTAAAGGACAATTACGATACGATCATCGGTGAAGATAAACCGGTCAAGATGGCTATCGCTTCCTTCGACAGTGAAGAAGAAGCGCTCAAGTGTATTGAAGATGTCAATAATGGCTCGACCTTCGATATGGCTGCCGCCAACAACAACTCTATCAATACTCCATCGACAAGTGTTTATTCCGATTCAGATCAGTCATTAGTCTATGAAGTAAAAGAATATCTCAATTCAACTGACAAGACTGGCTTATCAACAGTAATCGTCAATATCGCCACTTCTACGGATGCTGATGGCAATCAGACAGAGAAAAAGACATATTATGTATTAAATATTGAAAGCCGCAACGCTGATGAATTCAAGGACGAATACATTGAACTCAAAGCTGCAGAAACAGAAGCTGAAACCGTCAGAAATCACTTTATGTCCAGCCATGAGATCAAATTCTATGATCAGGATCTCTATGAACTGATGTCTTCAACTTATGAGGTATTAAAATAATGTGCGTCTTCTGTGATATTATCAGCGGAAATATTCCCTCTTCAAAAGTCTATGAAGATGATGATGTATTAGCTATTCTTGATCTTTCACAAACGACCAGAGGCCATACTCTGGTAATGCCTAAGAAGCATTATGAAAACTTTCTGGAGATGCCTAATGATGAATATATGAATCTGATGGGCAAAGCTCAGCTGATTACTGATAAAGTAGTCAAGAATCTCAAAGCCAAGGGATGCAATATCCTGATCAACACGAACGAGATAGCTGGTCAGACCATCATGCATACCCATGTGCATATCATTCCGCGTTATGGGGTCAAAGATACCATTATCTTCAAGTTTACAGAAAATAAATACGATCTTGATTCGATCGCTAAAGAAATCAACAGCCAGGACTAATCCTGGCTGTTTTATTGTATTGGTTACGGTCTGATCTGTATGCGTTTAATTGCTACAGGAGCTTTCTTCTGCTCATCAATCTCTATCAGGACAGCGCAGAAGATTGCCGGACCTTCAGCTATCTGATAGACTGTCGGTTCCTTATCGACATTATTGCGGATCGATTCGCTGACATCTCTGCCGATTATCGATTCATAAGCTCCGCACATGCCGACATCGCTGATAAATGCACAGCCATTGATGATATCCTCATCAGCTGTCTGTACATGCGTATGAGTGCCTAAAACGATCTTGGCATATTCCTTAAAGTATTCAACAAAGATTCTTTTTTCAGCTGTTGTTTCCGCATGCAGATCAACAAAATAGAAATCAATCCCAAGTTCTCTAGTTTTATCGATCAGATTTTCGAAGGCTTCATACATATCTTCGCCGGTCTCATTCATCAGAACATTACCTAATATATTGCATAGGCAGATCCTTACACCATTTATTTCAATAATCTTGTAGTAATTATCAGTTTGCCTTTTGGCGTGATTATAAGGAACGACCAGTTTATCCATCTGATCAATATATTTATTTATCTCATATTTGGAATAAGTATGATTGCCCATGGTAATATAATCGATTCCGGCATTGAGCAGCTGCTTATAGATCTTTATCGTAATGCCTTTGCCATGAGCAGAGTTTTCTCCATTGGCGATCGTCAGATCAACCTGATATTCATTTTGAAGAGAATTTAAAAGCGAAGAGACAATGTCTCTTCCGCTTTTACCTACAATATCACCAATAAAAAGAATTCTCATTACTTAGCTGTTTCTTGAGCTCGCATCTCCCTGATGACAGTGACCTTAATCTGGCCTGGATAAGTCAGTTCATTTTCAATGCGGTCTTTGATCTCTCTGGCAATCATTGCACACTTGTTATCATTGACCTTTTCAGGAATAACCATGACTCTGACTTCACGACCAGCCTGGATCGCATAAGCCTTATCAACGCCATCAAACTCGTTAGCGATCTTTTCGAGCGCTTCAAGACGGTTGATGTAGTTTTCAATACCTTCATATCTGGCACCTGGTCTGGCAGCTGACAAAGTATCAGCAGCGGCAACCAATATAGAAATCAGGTTTGTAGCAGGAACATCGCCATGGTGCGATTCGATCGCATTGACGACTTCTGATTTTTCACCATATTTCTTGGCTAATTTAGCACCAAGTTCAACATGTGTACCTTCCTGTTCGAAATCGACAGCCTTGCCGATATCATGCAATAAACCGGCACGTTTAGCCAGATTCTGATTAAGTCCTAATTCAGCAGCCATCATTCCGGCAAAAGATGCAACTTCAATTGAATGTTCAAGACCATTCTGGCCATAAGAATATCTGTAGCGCATTCTGCCGATCATCTTGACCAGTTCTTTATCCATTCTGCCGATCTGCAGTTTGAAGCAGGCATCTTCACCATACTTCTGGATATTCTGGTTCATTTCTTTTCTGGTCTTTTCGACAACATCTTCAATTCGACCCGGCTGGATACGGCCGTCCTTGATCAGAGTTTCCAGTGATAATCT
Organism: uncultured Erysipelotrichaceae bacterium; assembly: GCA_902803055.1. Lineage (GTDB taxonomy): Bacteria > Bacillota_I > Bacilli_A > Erysipelotrichales > Erysipelotrichaceae > Colivicinus. The sequence continues at coordinate 3,117 of CADCOR010000131.1, read as the reverse complement.
GGCGATTTCTCTTCTGATCGGATCGAAGCAGGATACAGTGATAGCTTCTGGTGTATCATCGATGATCAGGTCAACACCAGTCGCCTGTTCAATCGCTCTGATATTTCTGCCTTCACGGCCGATGATTCTGCCTTTCATTTCTTCTGAAGGCAAAGCGACAACGGATACTGTTCGATCAAGTGTTTCATCCTGTGAGTAACGCTGAATAGCTGTAGCGATGATCTCACGGGCATTTTCAGTAGCCTTTTCTCTTGCTTCTTCTTCTTTCTCACGGATGTAGCCGGCAACTTCATCAGCCATCTTTGCTTCAACTACTTCCATTAATTCATTACGCGCTTCCTGTTCGCTCATATTGGAAACACGTTCCAAAAGTGCAATCTGTCCATCGATACGTGATTGCAGTTCTTCTTCCATTTTATCTAGTTGAGCAGCCTTAGCGTCTGCTTTTCTTAGCTTATCATCTAATTTACGCTCTTTTTGTGTTAAATTCTCATCACGGAAATTAAGCGAATCCTCTCTTCTCTGCAGTTTGTTTTCCTGCTCAAGAATTTCGCTTCTTTTCTCCTTGATTTCTTTTTCAGCCTGCAGTTTCAGATCATAAACCTGAGTTTTACCATCTAAAACCGCTTGTTTAACAGTGTTTTTAGCTTGATTATTTGCTTCATCTAAGATTTTCTGAGCTTCTTTTTTGACGTTTTTGCCAGTAGCTGAATTATAGACAAGAACGATAAGAATCCCAACAACTAATCCGATAATAATGGAAAGTACATCAAATTTCATAATCTATACCTCCATTGAAAAACAAAATTTGCGGAATAATCCTTTTAAATTGTACAATATCGGGATTGTTTTCACAATATTTTTATCAATGTATACATCAATCAGGAGTTCATATTGAACCTCAGAAATAAAAAAAGAAAGCTTATGCTTCGCTTTCTCTTTCATACATTTTAGCTTTGATCTTAGCTGTAATTTCCGCATCGATCTCCGGATTGGCACTCAGATAAGCTCTTACCGCATCAGTACCCTGCCCGACTTTTTCACCGTTATAGGAATACCATGAACCTGATTTATCAATAATGCCCATTTCAACACCCATATTGATGATCTCAGACAGATGTGAGATGCCTTCTCCGTAATAGATTTCAACCTGACAGGTCTTGAATGGCGGAGCCACCTTATTCTTGGCAACTTTAACATTGACTTTGTTGCCGATAACTTCCTGGCCATTCTTGATAGCTTCGGATTTTCTTACTTCCAGTCTGATCGTTGCATAGAACTTTAAGGCACGACCGCCGGTAGTCGTCTCAGGATTGCCGAACATGACACCAACCTTTTCACGCAATTGGTTAATGAATATGGTCGTACAGTTGTTGGCATTCATCGCACCGGCAAGTTTGCGCATGGCTTTAGACATCAGACGAGCATGCAGACCGATGTTGGAATCACCCATTTCACCATCAAGTTCAGCCTGTGGAACCAGGGCGGCTACTGAGTCAATAACAATCAGATCGATAGCACCTGATTTGATCAGGACTTCAGCTATCTCCAAAGCCTGTTCACCCGAATCAGGCTGCGAAAGAATCAGTTCATCGACATCAACACCTAAAGCTTTGGCATAACGCGGGTCAATTGCATGTTCGGCATCGATAAAAGCAGCTTTGCCGCCATCTTTCTGACATTCTGCTATGCACTGCAAAGCCAGGGTTGTCTTTCCTGAAGATTCCGGGCCGTATATTTCGATGATTCTTCCTCTAGGAAGACCGCCAACTCCTAAAGCATTATCGATCGCTAAAGAACCGGTCGAGATCGCATCGACATCCACAAAGGCATGTTCGCCCAGTTTCATTATCGATCCTTTACCGTATTGTTTTTCAATTGTTTTTAAAGCTTCATTAAGAAGCTGATCTTTTTTTTCGGCAGTAATTTCCGTGTTAAGTTCATCTTTTTTAGCCATAAAGATATTTCCTCCTATTACATTATTGCCAAAATAATGTAAAAATCCTTACATAGATTCAAAAATATATTCCTTGACCTGATTAAAATACGCATAACCGCCGGCGACCGAAATAAAGGAAGTGAACCAGATCAGGATTTCATCAGCCGGAATATACCACAATTCAAATGGCAGATTATTAAGCATAATGACAATAATTGAAACCATCTGCAGTACAGTTTTGAGTTTGCCAAGCATGCCGGCAGAAACTACAACGCCATTTTGAGCAGCTATCATACGGCAGCCATCAACTACAATATCTCTTAAAATCATAAGAATGCAGCAGACCAGCGGGATCATGTGCTTATAAGACAGGATCAGCAGCATCTGGTTAACCAGCAGCTTATCAGCGATCGGATCAGCAAACTTGCCAAAAGTCGTGACCAGATTATTTTTGCGGGCAATCTGACCATCAAGATAATCTGTGAACGAGGCAATACAGAAGATAGCCAGTACAATCAGGTTAAGTACAGGCAATGTGACATTGCCGATATTGAGATAACCCAGATTTATGCCGACACTTTCATAAGGAAAAAGCCACACAAGTGAGCAAACGGGAACAAGTAGGATTCTGAATAAAGTTAATTTGTTAGGTAAATTCATAATTCTTATAATAGCACAATTACTACACAATTAATCTACATCAAAGATGAATATTTTTCAAGTAACATGATTTCTATAAAGAAAAAGACCTTTCGGTCTTTCATATAAACAACATCAGTAAGCCATGTTCTGTCTAGGACAATCATTTATCTGCACTATAAGTGCCCCGCAAATCGTTTCATTTCACTATTGCAGGTTCCCCTACCATAATTTGGGTTTCTCGCTTATGGGGTTTATCGCGTTCCACCTTAATGTTTCCATTAAGCTCGTCTCTTTGACACTTTTACAGGTTAATTCCATAGATTGCTCCTTAGGAATATCACCAGCCATCAGTTTGCACTGCCCAGGCTTATTGTTTGACCTGGCATAAACACTACATTCATCTCAGAATGTGCGAGCATGGACTTTCCTCTGATCACTCAGCGATTGTCTCGATGTTATTTGTTATATACGATTTCTTCCAGACGGGAAATTCTCTTCAGAACATCTACAGAGCTGTAAGAAGTAGTATTGGACAG
>CADCOR010000130.1 GCA_902803055.1 uncultured Erysipelotrichaceae bacterium | reverse complement strand
TCGATGGTCTGCCTTCACAGCTGATCAGACTGCTGGAAGAGTTTGAAAGATTCTACATGGCCAAGTCCAAAAAGATCTATGTCCTGGCCAATATGGGTCTATATGAAAGCGGACAGCTGATCAATCAGTTTGCTCAGGTCCAAAACTGGTGCAGGCAGATGAACTTTACATATATGGGCTCAGTTGGCATAGGAGCAGGTGAAATGGCTGGCGTCCTGTTGAGAGTAAACAGCGGAATTGTTAAACCGCTTCTTTCAAGAATCACTAAAGCTATCGAGAAGCTGGCGATAGCCATCGATCATAACGAAAAAATCGATGATGTCTTTACCGGGGTAAATCTGGTACCGCGTTTCCTGTATATGGCGATTGCCAACAGCGGCTGGAAGAGGATGGCTAAAGCCAATGGTCTTGAAGAAAAGGATCTCTATACCAGATTATAAGGAGCGAATATGTTAAGACTGAGACCATATAAGACCTGCGATGCCAAGGCGATCGTGACCTGGACGGATAACGAAAGAGACTTCCGCAAATGGAGTGCCGACCGCTATGATCACTATCCGATCAGCGCTGCCGATATGAACAGTTACTATGCGCAGTTTGCGGATAAGGATGATCATTTTGAGATGACGGCTTTTGATGAAAGCGGGATCGCCGGTCATCTGATCATGCGCTTTATCGATGAAAACAAAAGTAATCTGCATTTTGGCTTTGTAATAATCGATCCTGCAAAACGGGGCAAAGGCTATGGGAAGCAGATGCTGGAGCTGGCGATCAAATATGGCTTTGAAATACTGAAAGCAGACAAGATCACCTTAGGGGTCTACGCGAATAATCCGGGAGCCATAAAATGTTATAAAGCTGTCGGATTCAAAGAAACAGATACCGATAAGGAAGAATATTTCCACGTCTTTAATGAAGACTGGAAAAGAATTTCCATGGAAATAGTGAAATGAAGATCAGAAAACTTCAGGCCGAGGAAAGCGAACTTCTCAAAGACTTTCTGTATGAAGCGATCTTTATACCGCAAGGCATGAAAGCGCCAGAGAAATCGATCATCGAAAACGAAGAGCTGAAAGTCTATTATAAAGACTTCGGTTCAGGAAAAGATGATCATTGTCTGGTTGCGGAGGATAAGGGAAAAGTCATCGGCGCTGTCTGGGTCAGGATCATGAATGATTATGGACACGTGGATGATCAAACGCCATCCTTAGCCATCTCTTTATATCCCGAAGAAAGAAACAAGGGATATGGCAGCAGGCTCTTGGAAGAGATGCTGAAGCTGCTTAAGGATGAAGGCTATCAGAAAGTGTCACTGTCGGTACAGAAAGAAAACTATGCCTATAAGATGTATAAGAAGGCTGGTTTTAAGGTCATCGGGGAAAACGATCAGGAGTATATTATGATCAGAGAATTAAATGCTGAGTTAATGATCAGAGAACTTGATCCTTCATATATTGAAGAGATCAAACCGCTCTTCAGAAAAGTATTTGAAGTTGCTCCCTGGAATGAAGTCTGGGATGATGATAGACAGCTTGATGAGTATCTCAAGGATCTCATTGAAGTCAGAAATCCATTGATCTATGGTTTGTATGAAAAGGAAAAACTGCTGGGTGTATCAATCGGAAGGATCAAACACTGGTATGCGGGTACCGAGTATTATATCGAAGAACTGTTCATCGCTAATGACTTTCAGCATCATGGTTATGGGAAAAGGTTCATGGAGCTGATCGAAAATGATCTCAAAGAAAAAGACATTCATGAGATCTATCTGGTGACTGATCGTGATAAACCGGCTTATGATTTCTATAGAAAAACAGGTTTCAAGGAACTGCCGGAACTCACTTCTTTCTTCAAGGAGTTTTAAATTACCAAATACAAAACGAAAAAATGGAGCCCTTATACTGAGGCTCCATTTATCGCTTTTCTGTATAATTCATCAAGTTCTTCAATGATCTTATCCTGAGCGTAGTGATTGCGGGCATATTCCGCGATCTTTTTGTCCCAGTCTTTTTCATCTCTGTTTAAGACTTCGATGATCTTGCTGGCCAGATCGACAGGATCTTCCGGTCTGACGAGTCCGCCGACACTTTCATTCACAAAATCCGGCAGTCCGCCCTGGTTGGTGGCAATGACCGGGGTACCGCAGGCCATGGCTTCAATAGCTACTAAACCAAAGGGTTCTCTTCTTGATGGCACGAGATTCACATCGGCGATGTTGTAGATTTTACGCAGTTCATCCTGTCTGACATTGCCCAGGAATTTGACCGTCTTTAATTCAAGGCTTTCGGCCAGAGTGTGCAGTTTATCTCTTTCATCACCATCACCGGCAATCAGCGTGATCGTTTTCGGCTCCTTGTCTTCATAAAGCTTAACAGCTTCAAGCAGGACATCAACACCTTTGAAGTTGGCGAGCTTGCCGGCAAAGGAGACGATCTTGCGGCCTTCGTATTCTTCTTTGGCGATGCCAAAATAATTCATTACCTCTTCGATAGAGACATCTTCCGGATAGAAGATCGATGGATCATAGCCGTTGCGCATCATGACGATTTTGTCTTTGTGTTCCGGGAACTTTTCTTCTAACAGCAGGCAGTTGTCCTTGGAGATAGAGATGACATAGGAACAGGCATCCATGACTTTCTTGGCATAGCTTCTGAGTTCCGGCCATTTATCATAGCCCATGAGGTCAGTGCCGTGTGCGGTTAAGACTAACGGAATGCCATAGCCGATCGATAAGGATGGCAAAGCCCAGACGTGCTGACCATGGATGATATCCGGACGATTATGCGTGATCTCATCTTCGATCGCATTAACAAAAGCTTTGACGTAAAGGTCGAACTGTCTGTCACTTAACATGCCAAAGTTCATGATGCTGCGGGGATGAGAAGTGAAACATGGGAAATTGAAAGGCAGGGCATATTCCATGGATGTTCCGAGCTTATCTTCGGGGACATCGCTGTCTTCGCCATTGCCGTCAGCTGTGAAAAAGACCGGATGCAGCCTGATCCCTTTTACCTCTTCATAGTCGGCGGTATTCTCCGGCAGGACGACACAGACTTCGTGTCCAAGTTCCGCAAGATGTACGGCCAGATTTCTGGTGTAGGT
>CADCOR010000129.1 GCA_902803055.1 uncultured Erysipelotrichaceae bacterium | reverse complement strand
CATATTGTCTCTTAACTGAGAATAATTCAAAGCGATCATATCATCACCTCCAATACGATTATAACGTACAATATATTGTACGTCAATGATACTTCGATACGGACTGTTAAGATATCTGATTGAGTAAAGAACTCTTTTCCAAAAAAAACAAAACAGCGAAATTCACTAAACTTTTCTGAAACAACGAGATATTTATTTGTGGCTATTTTGTATCTCTTATGCAAATATATTAATTCTATTAATTGCCTTAATAACAGTTCCACATAACCGACGAAACATTATCAGTTCACCTATTTAAATGCCAAAAATAATAATAAGACTCAGCAATGAACTGCCGAGTCTTACTGTTCCATTTCTTACAAAGACAGATCGGAAGAATTGTTCTCTTAATCCTTATCTTTCTGCTTGCCAGCTTGTTTTACTTTTCCATTAAGATCTTTTGATGCTTTTGCAGTGTACTCCTTGTTGCTCTTGCTTATAATCGTTCCGTTAAGAGCATCGATCTGATAAGAATACTTCTGTCCTTCGAATACGAATCCGACCTTGTAGATGATTGTACCGTCTTCCGTTTCAGAAACGTGTGCCCTGACCTTCTTTATCTGATCAGCCGTCAGTCCGGCATCTGCCAATGCCTTAGCTTTTGCCGCGTCTTTTCCGATGGCGTTTTCCGGTTCAGCGGTTTCCTGTTTCTTTTCCCGTTTTCCCTTTGAATGTCTCTGTGTTTCTGCAGTCTGGGTGTCGTTTTCCACCTTTTCGGCATCATCTTCGGCATACACGGGGTTCATAGCGATCGACATAGTCATGATCACAGCAAGGCTGAATATCAGCGCTCTCTTAATCATTTCTTCACCTCCTTTCATAATGAAATATTAAAAGGAGCATATGAAGTATACCTGATAATAATATGAACATTGTGTGAATTGCTGATTTATGAAATGATTTATTACTGCATCAGCCATCGATGTGATCAAATCACCTTCTTATTCCAGAAAAGAATTCTTCTTTGGTTCTCTATGGTTCAACAATTCATATGGTTTCTGAAAGACAAATAAAGCCTGAGTAATTCAGGCTTTATCAGTTATTCAATAAATCGAATTATTATATGAAATCGGAATCTGCTGCCAAATCAGCGATTGTACTTAATGCCTGCCGAGATCAGAAGCGCGATGCCAAGAATCAATCCTGCCGACATTGGAATAAATGCGTAAAAGGAATGAACAGATAGTGTGCATATTCCGGAAAGCAGGAACCCGCATCCTATTATAAGAACTCCGATCCCTGAAAGCATGCAATAGACATGTTTATTTCCTTCACTGACTTTATCGTGATGATAAGCAATGATGAGGTCTATTCTCTGCTTTTCAGAGATCTCATAACCAAGTCTGATGAATAATATGCCCAACATCAATAATAAGATGCTGATAATGATGAACCAGAGCAGATCACTCATTTATTATTCACCGATCATGGTCTAAAGAGATCTTTTACTCAAAACTTCCGTACTTTTTGACGGCTTCATCAATAGTGATTTCACCTCTTGCAACCTGGAATGCAGCTACTCTGATCTGAACAGTGAGCTGATCAGTAATACCAAGTTCTTCCGGAGATATGATACGTTCTGCAGGTACCTGGCCAAATGGTGCATAGACTGAGTCAAGCGACAGATCAGAGGTAGGTGTTACCAGACGCTTGACTGAAGCCATCTGGTTCAATTCGTCCTTTGTGATCAGGAAACGCATAAACTCATTAGTCATATCCAGATTATCGCAATCTTTATTGACTGAGAACTCTATAGATGGGCTATCGATGAAATAGCTGCCTTCTTCAGTCAGAGGAATCGGAGCAAACGTGTAATTGAAAGGTGTCTTGGTAAATGCTTCTGACTGGCTTTCACGTTTTTTGGTTCCCGATACGGTATCAGCTGTGCAGATCATCATCGGTACATCACCCTCAAAGAAACGCAGGATGACCTTTGTATAGTTGTCTTCGATCTTGTCACATTCATTCAGATCGATACAGTTATTCTGCATCAGTTTCTCTACTGTCTCTAATGCCGGACGCATATATTCTCCCGCTGATGGGTCAAGTTTGTTGGCCTTTGAAAGTGCATCCGGGTTTTCAGAAAGTGTGGCTGTAAACAGCGGATAAGCGACTGTGTTCATAAAACTGCTTGATGACTTAAGGCTGTAGCCCATCATCGGGCTGCTGTAACCTTTGCTGCGGAATTCTTCGCACACCTTCATCAGTTCTGTCCATGTCGCTGGAATGCTCAAGCCTTCCTTTTCAAAAAGATCGTTGTTCACCAGCATACCATAAGTCCTGGAGAAGACAGGTGCTAACATTACACGGTCTTGCGCATCGTGGTTGATCAGACCTGGACGGATGCAGCTGAGGTCAAGTCCAAGAGCAGAATCCGAAAGATCTTCCATATGATCAACAACCGTCTTATACTGATCGTTGCCGATCATCCAGGTATAGGAAAAGAAGATATTCGGTTTGTCATTGCTTCCCAAAACGGTGCCAAGCATGTTGCTGTAGTCATCCAGTTTCACATAGCTTAGCTGAACATTTGGATAGAATTCGTTGAAGCGGTCAAATTCGGCTTCCAGTGCTTCAAAGTTATCATAGCTTCCGGCTACAGTGATCTTGCATTCTGTTTCTGTGTCAAGCGCAGGTTTGAATCCCTCGTCTACAGCTTCCGGTGTTTTTTCACCACAGGCCGTAAGTAATGCAAATGTGCAGATTAACAGAATGATGCATAACAGTTTTTTCATGATCTCTCCTCCTTGATTCTGCGAATCTCTTTAATAACAAGTTTAATATCTATCGGCTTAGCGATATGGCCGTTCATGCCGGCCTGCAGACACTCCGTGACATTTTCCGAAAAGGCATCAGCCGTCATCGCAATGATCGGGATCGAAGATGCCCATGGATCTTCGAGCTTGCGGATATTCCGCGTCGCATCAAGACCATTCATCTCCGGCATCTGAATATCCATAAAGATGAGGGTATAATCTCCTTGTTTCGCATTGGCCATTTTATCCACACAGATGCGTCCGTTTTCGGCACGCTCTGTTGTGATTCCAAACATGCCAAGCATAGCAGAAATGATCTCCCAGTTGATATCGTTATCCTCGGCAATAAGAATATTCAAACCCTGCAGGTCGGAATAGTCATTCTCCGGTTCAACAGATTTTGCTTCAGTTCCCAGAAGCGCATTGATCTTATCGTAAAGTTTGGAACGGAACAGCGGCTTGCTGACAAAACCGTTTGCACCGGCATCTTTCGCAACATCTTCGATCTCTGACCAGTCATAAGCGGAGATCAGCAGGATCGGGATATTTTCGCCCACTTCCGTTCTAATGCGGCGAATCGTTTCAACACCATCGAGATCAGGCATTTTCCAGTCAAGGATGACGATGCCGTAATCACGTCCAACCTCATGGCGATGTTTGATCATGCCGATGGCTTCAATTCCGCTTCTGGAACTATCAGCATTTAAGCCCAGTGACTCTAAAGTATCGACAGCAGTCTGCAGCAGAATCTCATCATCATCGACAATCAGAACATCCATTGGATCAAGAACCATATCTTCCCTTTGTCTGTCCGCAACAGGAAGATCAAGCGTTACCGTAAATGTCGTTCCTTTGCCCAGTTCGCTCTGGCAATCGATCGTACCATCCATGAGATCGACCATCTGTTTTGTGATGGCAAGTCCCAGACCGGTTCCCTGAATACTGTTGACCCGGCTGTCTGTCTGCCGTGAAAACGGCTGATACATGGTGGCCATAAACTCCGGGGTCATACCCATACCGGTATCCGAAACTGTATAGATCAGTCTTATACAGCCCGGTTTATCACTTTCCTCTTCACGCATGTCGACACTGACACGTCCGCCAGGCTCGGTGTATTTGATCGCGTTGGAAAGGATATTGATATATATCTGGTTAAGGCGCAGCTGGTCAGCATAGAGATATTCTCTTTCCATCTTGCCGATACGGAAATTGAAATCGATGTTTTTTTCCTTGATCATCGGTTGGGAAAGGTTCACGAGATTTTCCACTGTTTCAACGATCGAGAAAGTAAGCGGGCTAAGATTCAGTTTGCCGCTTTCGACCTTGGAGATATCCAGAATATCGTTGATCAGAGTCAGCAGATGATTGCTGGCCATCGAGATCTTCTTCAGGTTTTCTCCTACCGATTCCGTATCGTCAATATTCTTTTCTGCAATCGTCGTCAGACCAATGATCGCATTCATCGGTGTGCGGATATCGTGAGACATCGTCGAAAGGAAATCTGTTTTTGCCTTGTTTGCTGCTGCTGCTTCGGCAGCTGCTGCCTGAAGCTTCTTGTTGTAATAAAGCATGACAGCTGTATCGAATACGAGCAGGATCAGCAGGCCTGCGGATACATAGCCGATCAGCAGCCAGTTCTGGGTACTGACATTCAGATCCTTCATCGGCATCAGGTTAAGGAGCGTCCAGCCGCCTGACGCTTCAACGGGAGTATAGGCCAGTATGCATTCTTCACCACGCGAGTTGACCATGAAAAGAGAGCCGGTTAACGATGTGATCTTTTCAAAAAGTTCATTCGTAAAAGCAGGATCGGCAGCATTATAAGATCTGTAGAATTCAAAGAAACTGGAGTTCTTGAAGGAATGACCTTTGATGATATAATCGCCATCTTCATCGATCATCGACAATTCGGCATTTTCAAATTCTTCATGCGGGAAGACCCATTTCTCTTCCAGTTCCGATAATGGCAAAACTCTTAACAGGACAGCATCCTTGAGCTCATTGGTTTCAGGATCGTGGACTGAAACAGAATTGCAGAAAGCAATCGACTGTTCGCCATTGACGGGATTAGTAAAGGCTCGGGAAATGTTGATGGATTCTCCAATGCCGTCGATCCAGTTCAGATCATTCAGAAGACCTGTTCGCGCATAAGAAACGGAATATTCATCAGGATCATCGCTCCGTGCTCTGGTCGACAAGCCGGAGAGCGTATCACGATAAACGATATGTGCAGAGGCATTTGGCAGCACATGAGAGATCCTGATGAAGGAGATAGCCTCCTCAATGGTCATATCTCTGCTGTTGATATAGCGTGCCCAGACATCACAGATACGCTGTTCACCTTCCAGATAATTCTCGGTGACATGTTCCATGGTGATCGTGGTGTTTTCAAAATGTTCGATCTGTCTTTGTGTCGTATTTGTGTTCTCAAAATGGGAATAAAAAAACACGAAGGTCAGCAACGCGACAATGATCACGACATTAACGATAATGATCCAGGTTTTTTTCATAATGTTTTTCTATTCCTATCGCAGATAAGCTTTTGTCGGGATAAGGAGTATCCGTTTTATATGGTTTTGATCGATCACCATTTATATATTATGTTTTTTCATAAACGTACTCTTATATCCTATTATTAATTATAACAATTTGAGGTGCCGAGTTTCAGCTAAGTGCCGACAAAATACGAAGATCGGTAAAATATCGTTCATCATTACGGGAATGATAGATCTGATTTTATGTCAAAAATCAGGATCTCCTGATCTCTTTATTTCAACGATCCTTTCTGCAAATGATCTGATCAATGTTCAGATATTATTCGATGACCTTCTGATACTCGACCACATAACGGTCAGGATCAAATATAAAGAAAGAGTATACAGGATATACAGGATGCCTGGCCGGTGTCTTAAAAATAGTGACTTGATCTTTAAGCTCTTCATAGCGGGAAATGACTTCTTCATTTGAAGCCAGATTCAAGGAAAGGCAGACCCCTTTTTCCCCTGATAAAGCTTTTCTTCCATTACCATACTGGCAAAAACCCCAATATCCATACCCCGTATCAAAGATGTAAAGCGAGTCTCCCTGTTTCTGATGAACAGGAAGGCCGAGAATTTCGTGATAGAAATGATATGTTTTGGTAATATCGCTTACTGGAAGAAAGATGACAGAGCTCTTTGCGTTCATAACGGTTCCTTTCTGAACAGATCTGATCGATTCTGATATCTCCATTATATAAAAAGGCAATCCGCGATTGCCTTTTTGTTATGATATTTATTCAGTGATTACTCTTCTACATCCTTCTTTAAGACACCGAGCAGGACAGCACCAACAACTGTTCCAACGATCAGGGCAACAACATACATCAGCGCATTGCCGACAACCGGGAAGACGAAGATACCGCCATGAGGAGCCATCAGTGTGCAATTGAAGGCCATTGACAGTGCACCAGCTACAGCCGAACCAGCAATACAAGCAGGAAGGACATGGAGCGGATCAGCCGCTGCAAATGGAATCGCACCTTCAGTAATGAATGAAAGACCCATGATGAAGTTGGTTGGACCGGACTTTCTTTCAGACTCTGTGAACTTGTTCTTGAACAGGATTGTTGCCAGAGCGATTGCACATGGAGGAACCATACCGCCGATCATGACCGCAGCCATGATGTTGTAGTTGCCAGCAGCGATAGAAGCAACACCGAAGACGTAAGCCGCTTTGTTGAACGGACCGCCCATATCGATAGCCATCATACCGCCAAGGATCGCACCAAGCAGGATCGAGTTAGCACCGCTGAGAGAACCTAAGAAGTTATTGAGACCGGTATTGAGTGCACCAACGATCGGTTCGATCACGAAGATCATCGCCAAGCCGATCAGCAGCATGCCGAATAACGGATAGATCAGAACCGGTTTAATACCATCAAGTGATTCTGGAATGACTTTATCAGAAAGCTTCTTGAGCAGATTGACCAGATAGCCAGCCAGGAAACCAGCAGCTAAGGCACCTAAGAAACCGGATTTGCCAGAAGCAGCGATTGCACCGCCGACGAAACCGACAGCCAGACCCGGACGGTCAGCAATAGACATCGCGATGAAACCGGCTAAGACAGGAAGCATGAAGCCAAAGGCTACGCCGCCGATCTGTCCTTTTAATAATGCTGCAAGCGGAGTTAAGGAACCGAAGTTGGCTCTCTGTTCAGCAGTAAGACTGTTGATATCAAAAGCAAGACCATCGATCAGGAAAGCTAAAGCGATCAGGATACCGCCGCCGACAACGAATGGCAGCATATGTGATACACCATTCATCAGGTGCTTGTAGACAGAATGTCCGCTATTTTCCACTGATCTGTTTTCTTTCTTGGCATTTGCTGCTTTATATACCGGAGCTTCGCCATTGATAATCGCTGTGACGAGTTCATCAGCTTTATTGATGCCTTTAGAGACCTGACATTCAACGACTTTGCGGCCATCGAAACGATCCATCGGAACGTTTGTATCAGCTGCGACGATGATACCATCGGCCTTGGCGATTTCTTCATCCGTCAGGATATTCTTGGCACCGCCGGAACCTCTGGTTTCAACCTTGACCTGATAACCCTTGGCTTTTGCAGCCTTTTCAATAGCTTCAGCTGCCATATATGTATGGGCAATACCAGTCGGACAGGCTGTAACTGCCAGGACCAGATGTTCACCAGTCAGAACATCAGTGACCGGTGCAGCACTCTTATTGGCTGTCTCTTCATCTTTGGCCTTTTCAGCCTTATCGATGATGGAAAGGAATTCTTTAGCGTTTTTGGCATTCTTTAAATCAGCCACAAACTTTTCATCCATCAGCATCATGGCCAGCTTGGACAGGATCTCCAGATGAACGTTGCCTGAGCTTTCCGGTGCAGCGATCATGAAAGCCAGTTCAACAGGCTTGCTGTCGAGTGCTTCAAACTCAACACCGCCATCAACTGTCATTGCGGCCAGACCAGCTTCTTTGACACCTGAACATCTGCCATGCGGGATTGCGATCCCACCGCCGACACCCGTTGTGCCTTCTGCTTCTCTTGCCTGTACAGCTTCCAGATAAAGCTTCTTGTCTGAAAGTTTGCCTGATCTGTCCATCAGATCAGCCATGTGCTTCAGTGCATCGTTCTTGTCGGATACTTTTACGCCCAAGTCGATACTTTCTTTTGCCAGTAAATCAGTAATTTTCATTTTACTCCCCCTTAAGTGTTGCATATAGTTTTTCGACATCTTCTAATGTCGCCAGTTCTTCTTTAAATGCACTTGCGCTTCCTGTGCATAAGCCATATCTGAAGGCTTCTTTATAATCGTTATATTTCAGACAGCCGTAGATGAATCCCGCTACCATCGAATCGCCGGCACCGACCGAATTTACGACCTTGCCTTTTGGCGCTTCGCTCATATGGACATTGCCATCTTCATCAACCAGCACCGCTCCTTCACCAGCCATCGAGACCAGAACGTTTCTCGCACCCTTTTCCTGCAGTTTCCTAGCATAAGGAACAACTTCTTCACGTGTGCTTAATTTGACGTCAAACAGCTCACCCAGTTCATGATTGTTCGGCTTGATCAGGAATGGCTTGTATTCCAGAACGTTCATCAGCAGATCCTTGGTCGCATCAACAACGATGCGGATATTCCTGTTTTCAAGATGTTTCATGATGTCGGAATACATCGTTGAAGGCAAAGAATTTGGAATATTGCCCGCCAGACAAAGAATGTCATCACTGTTAAGTTCATCAAGCTTTTCATAGAGCTGAGAAATCGCCTCTTCGCTGATCTTTGGACCAATGCCATTGAGTTCGCTTTCTTCCTTGGATCTGAGCTTGATGTTGATACGTGACAGTCCTTCATTAAGCCAGATCATTTCGTTCTTGATGCCCTTTTCAATGATCAGACGCTTGATCTCTTCGCCAGTGAAACCGGCAAGGAAGCCTAAGGCTGTCGTGTCTACACCGAAATTCGATAAGACGATCGATACATTGATCCCTTTTCCTCCTGGAAAGATGAGTTCTTTAGAAACACGGTTTGTCTCTCCTAAACGGAAATCATCACAGGTAACAATGTAGTCTAACGAAGGATTGAATGTGATTGTGTATATCAATTTGCTACCTCCTGTCTCATTTCCTGTCCTAATTTGAACGATTTTGATCGAAAATGAAATATTCTTACAACTACAAACTTATAATAACGTCATAATCAACCATTGTCAACCAAATTCATGCATTTTTATGAACGTTTTTGACTTTTTTTGAGTATTTTATACAATTATTTATAGAAAACCATGTTAAACGAAGAAAGAAAAAGAAAGATCCTCGAGATCACCAACGAAAGAAGAAGTGTCAGCCTCAATGAACTGATGGAACTTCTGGATGCTTCGCAATCTACGATCCGCCGTGATCTCAACGAACTTCATCAGAGCAAACTGTTAAAAAAGGTCCATGGCGGCGCTGTTTCTTTAACAGACATACTTACACAGGATGAAACTGTTTTACAGCGTCAGGATCTCAACAGGGAATCCAAAACTGTTATTGCCCGTTATGCGGCGTCCTTAGTAAAAGACTCCGATGTTGTCTATATCGATGCCGGTACGACGACGGGTGAAATGCTGCAGTATCTGACAAGTGTTCATGCGGTCTATATCACCAACTGCATCTCGCACGCCCGGATTCTCGCCGACTTTGGCCACCGGGTCTATGTGACCGGCGGTGTCTTAAAGACCAAGACGGAAGCTTTAGTAGGAAGTGATACCTATAAATACATCGAAAACATGAACTTCACGATCGGTTTCTTCGGCAGCAACGGCATCAGCATCGAAGAAGGCTTCACGACTCCTGATCCGCAGGAAGGCGAGATCAAACGCATCGCCTACAGTCATTGCAACGAAAAGTATATCCTCGCCGATGCCAGCAAGTTCAATGTCATAAGCACCTATTGCTTTGCGAAGATCGATCAGGGTTTCATCGTCACCGATTCCAAAGCACCAAAGAAATACAAGGATCTGCACAATACCGTAATTGCTGATCTGGTCGAAATACAATAACAAATGATCTGACAGGACTTAAGTCCTGTTTTTCTTTGCTTAACTTATATATCATTCATAATCATTTCTTCTTAAGGTAAAATTGAATCATAAGGCAACATAATAAATCAATTCAATATATGAGAGGTAAAGAGATGAAACAATACGTCTTTTACAGCAAGGCCGTTTTGCTGCTGCTGGTATTTCTTTTTCTTCTGACAGGCTGCGGTCAGGAAAAACCGCCGGTCAATACCCTGCCGCCAGCTACTTACCAGAACGCCAATCCAGATAACAAGGAAGAGCAGCTTTCGGAATTCGGCGGCAGCAGCAAGCCGCTTGATTATGAACCCTGTGAAGGAATTCATGTCAAAGCTGAAGCAAATGCTTTCTGGGATGATACGGTCGTGGATTTTAAGCCAATTGAGGAAGATACAGAAACAATAAAGGATATTGATCAGCTGCTTTATGAAAACGAAGGAGTTCTGATCTTTTCCGGTTTTGAAGTTGATGCCGGACTGAAGGATGACGAGATCATCCCCGGTCAGTATGATGTCACGTATGATCTTTCTTCAACAGATATCGACCCATCAGTGTATGAGTATCTTAAGGTATACCGTATTGGTAATGATGGTTCCTATTATGAACTAAGTGCCGATGTTGAAGACAATATACTTCGTTTCAGCTGCAATCAGAATTCCATAATCGTTGTTGGCGGTTCGATCTGTCTTGCAGGTCTTGGCATCATAGCCGCTAATGATGAATACAACGCACGTAATCTCTACTATATCGGCAGCGGTCAGGATGTTCTTATACATGAGGGGAAAAACACCTTCGGCAAATGGCAGATCGAGTGGTTAAGTTCCGATCTTGATCCGAAGCTTTTACAGAAACTGAAAAGAATGCGGCAGATTGAATACGGCTACAAGAAAGAAGCCGAGAAATACTACAGCGATGACATCTATGCCGCCAACAACATCATGTATCTCAACCGCCAGATCTTTGATTATACCCTTAACAAGATCGAAAACGATGCGGAACACAAGACGATGAGAGAACAGATCGCGCTTCCGGATGCGATAAAAAAGATCGATGAATATATCGGCTACAGTTTTCAATATCTCTATCAGGAAGAAAAGATGCGCATGCCGATGCACAGAGTACCTTTCAAGTTCATCAGAGACTCGGAAAAGGATTACCTGGGGCTGGCAAATAACAGGACGCTGTCATCTTCCTATATCGACATCAATCTGAATAAGCTTAATCCGCAGAATAAAAACGATATGTACAACCTGCTGATGACTTTGACTCATGAACTGCTGCACATCTGTCAGATGCGCTACCGTCTGCCGATCGATGCCATCAGCGATGACACCCGCTATGATGAGATGGTCGCTCAGTATATGGAAGCTGATGCTTTGGCCTATTTCCAGCGCAAGGATATTATTCCTGAAGGCGAAAATATCGATCTGACCAGAACTGATTACTGGGGAAATCTCAGACTGCCGATCAGCGGCGAAGAAGACGGCAATGTGAAAGAAAGCATCAGACAGGACGAGGTCATCAACAGCGGCTACAATCTGGGCTCTTTCCTCAGATATCTCAAAGAAAAGACCGGCAAGAAACTGAACTGTCATCAGATCATGAAGGGTCGTTCGCTCATAAACAACAAGCTGTCCGATGCACTGGGCACAGTTTTCGAAATAGACGAGCGGGAATTTGATCTTGATTTCCGCAACTGGGTCATGTCCAACCGCAAAGAAATTGGAGATATGGCTTATGGTTTTGTCACCGCTAATATGTATGGCCTGAAAAAACCGATCATAACGAAGAAAGGTGAAAAGTACCATATCGATCTTATCCATGGAAACAGTTATTTTCTGAATATGACCTGTTTTGAACCGGAAAACAACGAAAACCAGATCATGATTCTGACACTGGATAAAGAACTCAGTGAAGTCTTCCCTTCTGCCAACGTGGGGACAGGCACTGATCGCAAAGTCATCACGGTTGGCCACTATTTTGATAAACTTCCTTCTTATGCCAATAAATACAAATATCTTGCCGTCCAGGAAATTCAGGGAGACAGCAGCGATCAGGATCGGAATAAAAATGCCGGCTATACTGTCTATGTTTTAGACAAGACGCCGAAAGTTGAACTGAAACTGAGTGAAGATAAACTGATAATTCAGCTGCCAAAGCCGGAACTAATTGCGGAAGATGGTGTTGCGGACGGTTACATCGTCACTGTTGAAACCGACAACGGTATCAAGAAAGCCAAGGAAATAAAGAAGGATCTCTTT
>CADCOR010000128.1 GCA_902803055.1 uncultured Erysipelotrichaceae bacterium | reverse complement strand
CAGCCCCCTAAAATTAGTTGTATCGTATATATTTATCCCCTTAAATAATTCAAAATAAGAAGAGCTCCTAAGTGGAGCTTTTCTTATGTTATGATTGACTTATGGGTAAAAGAAGAAAAAAGAAAAAAAGAAGACTGACGCTCATAATTGTTCTGTTTGTACTGATCCTGCTTATGGCAGGGACGCTGCTGTTTCTGATTGAAACAAACCGCCGCAATAATATGACAACGCCATATTATCTGGCTGCCGAGACAAAAACAGTTGAAGTCTTCAATAAAGATAAATCAGCTCTGTCTCTGCCTCGCGGTACAAGTGTTGATATCAAAAACAAGCGGGTCAAGATCGATGAAGTCGAATACTGTCAGTTTGCCTATAATGATGATATTTACTATATCCTGGAAGATTATCTGACTCAGGATCTTAGAGACTGCGTCAGAGAAAAGAATCTTTATGTTCTGCGTGATCATGTCCTGACGGCTGCGTACGATGATTTTCATATAAGCGGTGAAGTTAAGCGCAATGATCAAGTCAGCATCACCGATTACCATGAACTGTTAAGTGATGGCAGTGTGGATTACTATCAGGTCAATTCTGCAGGCTATATTTCTTCAAAATATCTTTCAGATGAATACTATGAGACCAGACTTGATTCGAGCCGCTATAGTGATGTCTATTATGGAGAAGGCGGTGATCCGACAGCTATTGATTACTATGCCAAGGAAGAGTTTACACCGCGTACTGTAATGCCGGAAGCAGTCAAGGCTTTATACATCAATGCGGAAAACATCTGGAATGCAGATGAATATATTGCTTTAGCGAGAAGCACATCAGGTATAAATGCTTTTGTGGTCGATATCAAAGACTGTTATATCGATACACAGCTGGCATATGATTCGCCAATAGGGAAGCAATATGCGCCTTCCACGGAAAATATTCCTAATGATTTTGCCTCCTATCAGAGCTATGTCAGAAAACTCAAGGATGCCGGCTATTATCTTATAGGCCGTATTACAGCTTTCAAGGATGATGCGTTTGCCAGCGACAATGAAGATGAAGCTTTGCTTTACAACGGACAATTATATACCTATGGTTCAGTCCGCTGGCCAAGTATCTTTTCCAGAAAGATGTGGGAGTATGATGTGGCCTTGGCTTTAGAAGCGGTAAATGAAATGGGCTTTGATGAGATTCAGTTTGACTATGTACGCCTGCCGGAAGATGTTGAGGATGTTGATCTGCGCAATCATCAGAATGAAGGCAGAGCAGAAGCTATAACAGAATTTCTGCGCTATGCCACAGAGTATCTGCATCAGGCAGGAGCCTATATCTCCTCCGATGTCTTCGGTGAGATCAGCGGCGATGATCCGGACAGTTTCTCAGCTTTTGTGTCTTATTATGGGCAATTCTGGCCAGCTATTTCTAATTGTGTCGATGCGATCAGTTCCATGCCTTATCCGGATCACTTTGCAGCTTATTCTTTCGGGATTGCTGAACCTTGGGCTTATCCGGGTGATCTGATGTATGCCTGGGCCAGAGCAACTTATCATGCTCAGGAAAACACCTATGATAAGGCAAAATGCCGGACCTGGATCATGGCACAGAATTCTGATGGTTATGATATCGTTTATGGACCTGATGAAGTTGCAGCTCAGATCAACGCCTTAAACAATGCCGGGGTAGGTGATGGATATATGACCTGGAATGCCGGTTCGAGTCTCTACAAATATGAGCAGTACGCTCCGGTGCTGAATTAATTTATCTCAAGATCATGGTTATCGGGGAATCAGATTTATCCTGGCGATATGTCTCCTGGACTGTGATCTTTTTGTTTTCAATATATCTTTTAAGCAGATAATACTCATCCTTGCCTCCTGGATGACCAAGATAAAAGGTTATGACAATATAGCCGTCTTTTTCCAGAAGCTCAAAGGCCTTTTTCAAGGCTGATAATGAATCTTCGGCTCTGGTGACGCTGTACGATGCCGCTTTAGGCAAATAACCGAGATTGAAGAGAAAAAGACGGACTTTTTCTTTGACATACCGATCGACATTAACATGCGAATCTCTGATCAGAATGAGGTTATCACATTCTCTGGTTCTTTCTCGCGTCTTTTCTATTGCTTCTTTCGAGATATCGAAAGCGTAGACTTTTTTGGATAAGCGGCAGAGAAAAAGCGTATCATTGCCATTTCCGGCTGTCATATCGACGCAGACATCATTTTTATCGATAAGAGGTGTCAGATATTTATGCACAAAAGTGTTGTTATTCATAGCGGGCACCCTGATATGTATCCAGTTTCCGCATCAGCTTATCGATGTCATTGAGAATGGTTGTTTTGTTTAAAAGCCATTCCGGTGCGATCAGATCTTCTTTGATGGGATCACCCGTCAGCCTTTGCACGACAACCTCCGGTCGCAGCAGCTCAAGCTGGCTAACCACAAGTTCAATATATTCCTGCCGGGAGAGCAGCTCATAATGATTGATTTCGTTCATTGCTGCTAAAGCGGTATTTCTGATGATGTGCAGCATGTGGATCTTGATGCCGTCAAAAGGCAGATGAGCGATATCTTTTACAGTCTGCAGCATCATCTGTCTGTTTTCAAATGGCAAGCCATTCATGATATGTACGCAGACTTTAATCGGTGTATCTTCAAGCGTGGTTAAAGCTTCTCTGAAATCAGAAAAATCAAACTGACGGTTGATGAGTTTTCCGGTCTGATCGTTGGAACTCTGTAAGCCCAGTTCAAGCCAGACCGGTTTGATGGCAGATATTTCACTGAGATAAGCTAATGTTTCCTGTTCAAGACAATCACAGCGGCTGGCGATTGCAATCTCCGCTACTTCGTCCATGTTCAGAAAAGGATCGATCATCTGTTTTATTCTGTCTAATGGTCCATAGGTATTGGAAAAAGACTGAAAGTAGGGGATGTATAAAGAATCAGGCCATTTCTGTTTCATGATTGCTTTATTTGCTTCATATTGTTCAAGAATATTGTGGCCTAAGGCTGCGTTGGAATCACCGCTGCCGGCTGCTGAACAGAAGATACAGCCGCCATACGCCTTGCGGCCATCACGATTGGGACAGGTGAAACCGGCATCAAGGATGACCTTTGATACTTTCTGATGATAATGAGTCTTTAAATAATAATTGAAGGTGTGATAGCGTTTTTCGTTAAATGAATATCTGAAATTGTTTTCCATAATATTTTAAAGGCAAGCTTTTGCTTGCCTGGTTTATTACTGCAGATCCTTCTTGGATTCTTCAGATTGCGGCTGTTTATCAGCGGCTCTGATCAAGAAGAGACCAAAGATGAAGAACAGGGCCAACAGGCCGATCGCAACATTGATACTCTTGATTGAAGCACCAAAGATATTGAATACGCCGCCGGTTGAGATACCGATCTTTTTGACGACATAGATCAGGAAAGAGCCCAGGAATGAGGCACCTTTGGCAAATATGTCATAAATACCGAAGTATTCACCGGAGTTCTCATCCGGAATGATCTTTGAATAATAGCTTCGGGAAAGTGACTGAATGGATCCCTGGAAGCAGCCGACACCGAAAGCCATAATCGCAAACTGCCAGAGCTTGGTCAGTGTCAGGGCATAAAGACATACGGCGGTGTAGCCTAAGATACAGATCTGAATGAGGTACACTGTATCCTTGGTTTTGGAAAGTCTCGCGAAGACCAGCGAACCAATCCAGGCGACGACCTGAGTCAGCAGCAGGAAAATGACTTGTCCAACAGTATTAAGGCCAAGGTCAGTACCAATATTGATGCAGTTATCAATAATTGTTCCTACGCCATCGATATAAAGGAAGAAAGCCATCAGGAAGAAGAGAACTTTCTTGTCTTCAACGGCAATTCTGCGCAGGGTCTTGAAGATCTTGCCGAAAGCCCGGCCAACTGCCCCTTTATTTTCTTCAGAATAGTTGATCTGACGGTAGTTTTTGATTAATGGAGCTGTAACCAGCCACCACCAGATGGCAGTAACGCCAAAGCCGATGATGCGGCTCAGGTTTTCGGAGATCACGCCAACCATATCCGGACCTAGCACGTAGGCAATCAGAGCAACCGTAAAAGGAATGCACGAACCGATATAACCCCAGGCATAGCCGTAAGATGAAACGGCATCAGAACGATCATCAGTTGTGACATCGTTGAGCATGGAATCATAGAAAGTGAGCGAGATCTGATAGAAGATCTTAGTCAGAATATAGACGATCAGGAATAAGAGCCAGTTTGAGGCAAAACCATTGATGACACAGCCGATGACGCCGACAGCAACAGCGGTTGTGAAGAACATCTTTTTGGTGTCCTTGTGGTCAGCGATAGCGCCAAAGAAGGGACCGATCAAAGCCACAATAACCGTGACGATACTGGTGGTCAATGCCCAATAGGCTGTGGCATTATCACCGCTGATCTGCCCCGGTTTATCACCGATAGCCAGCGATTTGAACCAGATCGGTATCAGCGAACAGGCCAGCATCGTAAACGCTGAATTACCTACATCATATAAGACCCAGGCAAACTCCTGTTCTGAGAGATCTTTAAAGATTTTGGAATTGTTGAGCTTCTTGAACAGACCTTTCATATCACTTCCTCCTAATATT
>CADCOR010000127.1 GCA_902803055.1 uncultured Erysipelotrichaceae bacterium | reverse complement strand
GGTTCGCATCGATGATCCCTATATCAATCACGAACGTGTTAAAGGTGCTGCAAAAGAGATCTTGAGGAAACCGCTTGACTGGGAAAAAGAAAGCATCGATTCTGTCTTAAAAGATGGCAAAGGCGTACAGCTTGGCATCGGAGTTTCCTATCCTGATCTCAACAGCGATCTTGATTCTGATAAACTGCTGGCCTTCTCACAGATGAAGAACGACTTGCGCAATATCGTCAGAAGCTATATCCACAAAGGTGTTCTCAAATGGACCGGCACTGCCTATCCAAGTCTGGAATGGGCGAGAAAAGTCTATCCGGAATTAAGTGATGAAGAAGCTTATAAAGCCCTGGAAGATGCGTTCTGCCTGATGATGAGAGTAGATCATGATTCCGATCCGGTAGAAAACTGGAAGAAACATTGCGAAGAACTCTCTGTACGCTCGGCAAAGCTGAACAGCTATAATTTCAAGAGCCTGCATATCACTTCGGAACTGGGAACCGATATCACGATGGACCTGGTTGAAAACCATATCTGGTGCTCAGCCGGGGAAATGGGTGAACAGAAAGTCAATGCCCCCTATGTCGCCAACATGCCGACGGAAGAAGTATTCACCGATCCGGATTTCCGCAGTGTCAACGGCATTGCCTGTGCCTCATTCCCATTGCTGATGTCGGGTAAACCGGTCAAGGACTTCTGGATCTGCTTTGAAAACGGCAAGGCTGTCGACTGCGGCGCCAGTGAGAATGTGGAAATGCTGAAAGATGCCTTATTTAAAGATGAGACGACCAGACAGCTTGGTGAAGTAGCGCTGGTATCCAAGCAGTCACCGATCAGAAAACTCAACAGGATCTTCTATAATGGCCTGATCGATGAGAATGCTGCCTGTCATCTTGCCTTTGGTTCTTCCTTCCCGGATTGCGTCAAAGGCGGAACCGATATGAGCGAAGAAGAACTCAAGGCACTCGGCGTCAACTTCTCTGTCTCTCATAATGACTTCATGATCGGCAGTGATGACACTAAAGTTATTGGTATTACCCATGACGGCAAAGAAGTTACGATCATGGAACATGGTGATTTTGTTATATAGTATTGCCTAACTATAATATAAGTGTATATTCAGGAGGATTATGAATATGAAAAAAATAATTGCGCTGCTTATTGGCTTGTTTATGGTGCTGACCTTGGGAGGATGTTCATCTTCTTCGACAAATGAAAATCCTATCGATCCTAACGCCCATGCCGAACCCGAAGTAAAGACTCTGGCTGATGATACCAGTCTCAGAGCTCTTGTTGTCAATGTTCCGGAAAACTTTGAGACAGTCGCCAGATTTGTTGAATCCACTGCAGATGGCAAGATCATTGAAAAGGATCTCAATTACACCATGACTGATGGACCGGATATCGGCTATGCCTTAATGTGTGATGCCAATCTCGCCGATTCGATCGGTACTTCCAATCTTGAAGCAATGGAAAAACTTGATGTTGACGGCAGAACTGTCTATATCTACAAAGATGGCAGTACTTATATGGCATTGGCTGAATGCGGAAATGATATCTACGCTGTCAATTATGCGCTGAAAGATGATAATACTGATGTCTTCTACGACTTCGTTAAAACTCTTAAGTTTGATGAAAGTGCTGCTGGCGAAGTACAAGTAAATGATACAGATCTCTATGATATCGTTTATACCCTTGACTCTGCCTATAATGTCTATGGCTCTTCCATCACCTACAGTGAAGACAATACAGGCAAGCCGTTAGAGAAAACTGTTATGTATAAATTCGGTGAAAGCGATGCCAACATGGATTTCCGTCTGCTGATCAGAGTTCATAAGAACAAGGCTCTGGAAGATCTGCTCAGCGAAAGCAGGACCTACGAAGAAAAGACGATCAATGGTATAACCTATACGGTTGAAGTCAACGAAGACGGTCCTGCCTACAATTACTACACTCAGCACAACGATGACGTCTATCAGATCCGCAACAGCGGCAAGTCAGGATTCTTCACCACCAGATCTGATGAATCATTTGCCGCTCTTGATTCGCTGCTGAATTCCATCAGCTTCAAATAATCCAAAACAAAACGATCATTGATCTCACTTGCTGTTTCAGATCTCTGATCGTTTTTTTGTTAAACTGTTTTGATTCCAAGTTCTCTGGCAGTCTTCTCTCCCAGCTCAATTAACCCATCATCAATGATCGCAAAGATGATCTTTATCTGATAATCATCATTCTTTCTGATCCAGTCATCACATGATTTCAAAGCTATCGCAAAGGCTTCCTGCTTGGGATAGCCATAGATACCGGATGATATAAGAGGAAAGGCAATGGAACTTATATTGTTTTCCTTGGCCAGATCCAGGGCTTTTTCATAGCAGCTGTAAAGAACTTTGGCTTCATTATTTCTTCCACCCTGATAGATCGGGCCGACTGCATGGATGATGTAATCGCACAGATCATAGCCGGAAGTTATCACAGCTGATCCGGTTGGACAATGTCCGATCCTGTCACATTCTTTCTGCAGTCTATGAGCTCCAGCTGCCTTGAAGATTACCCCACAGACTCCGCCGCCTTGCAGAAGCTGAGCGTTCGCCGCATTGACCACAGCCTGCGTACCGGCAGATGTAATGCCGATCTTTCTGATCGCAATCGTCGATTTATCTGCCATCATCTTTTCCTGCTCTGGATCTCATCGTAGCGCAGCAATACCTGATTGAAGAAGAGATTTCTGATTTCTTCTTTCTTCGGATTGTCTCTGGTCGGGTGGATCGCATTATCCAGGATAATGATCGCACATTCTCTGATGAAATCGATATAGATAGCTGTACCGGTAAAGCCGGTGTGGAACAGCGAGACATCAGAAGTATAATCACCCGCATTGACAGCCTTATCCGCAAACAGCCAGCCTAAGGTGCGGTTGGAATTGAGACCTTCCGTATAGCTGCGGCCTAACAGATCGATCGTTGATCTCTTAAGCACTCTATAGCCTTTGAATTCGCCATCATTGAGGATCATCGCCGTAAAGCGGCACAGGTCCTTGACCGTCGAGAATACTCCGGCATTGCCTGATACTCCACCCATGATATGAGCCTTGCCATCATGAACTTCGCCTTTGATGCAGCCTCTTTGGGCGGTGACTTCTGTCGGTGCACATTCTGCTTCTTTGCCTTTTTCCTTAGGGTTGTACATCGTATTGTACATGCCTAAAGGTTTAAACAGCACTTCATCCGCATATTTATCCAGATCGCCTTTGAAGTGTTCAATGATCCTGCCTAAAAGGATATAGCCGAAACATGAATACTCAACATAGGTTCCCGGGTCATGATTCAGTTTAAGTTTATTTATGAAGCTGTACAGTTCTTCTCTGTTCTTGCAGGATTTATAATCTTTGTCATCAGCCGGCAGTCCTGAAGTATGAGTCATCAGATTATATACAGTTATATCCTTATAAGGAAAATCAGGAAGAATCGAACTGACCTTAGTGCGCAAAGATACACAGCCATCTTCGATCAGCTTCAAGGCCAGGATCGTCGTCGAGACGACCTTGGACAATGATGCCAGGTCATAGATCGTATCAACGCTGTTTTCTTCTCTTTCCGGCAGCAGCGATTTATATCCTGCAAAGTCACATTCATATTCATCTCTGGTCACAAAACCGAAAGCAGCACCGCAGAGTTCTCCTGTTTCGACAAAGCTTTCCAGAATCTTCTTTCCTTCATTAATGTACAGATTGCTCATTTGACCCTCCTGTTTATAAATTATGTTTTTTCAGCATTGCTTCAACAAAGTCTTTCCACTGTTTTTCCCAGGCCGACATCAGTCTGTTTATCTCCTTTTCAGAAAGACCGCTGTAGGTTATGGAGTTGCGGCAGATCGCCTTGATATCACCAAGGTTCAGATCCCAGCACAGGATCGCTGCATAGAAGTCATCGACCATCGGAGCTCTGGCCATGAACAGGCCATCATCCGAACACAGTACTACCGGTATGCCGTTGATCAGATACTGCAGACCCGGATGAAGGCGCAGATCCGCTACATAGCCCAGGCGGTAATTGCTCATCATGCATACTTCGATCGCGATCTTGTTTTCTGCGTACTTCTTCATCAGCTCCGGGAAGCGATAGAGGTTGAGCGCATGACCGACTCTTTTTGATCTTAGCAGATAGGCATCAACAACGCTGTCGTTCTCTTTTCTCAAACTCTCGCCACAATGCAAGAACAGATCAAGTCCACTGTTTCTGATTTCATCAGAACTCAAGAACCCGCCAAATTCGCTTAACGGTTTACTGTTGTCTTCTTCACTCACCAGATCTAAGCCAATGATGAAATTCTCAACATTGCCGGGATCATACTCATCTTTTATTATTCTGCTGACTCTGATCATCGATCTCAGCGTTTCACAGGC
>CADCOR010000126.1 GCA_902803055.1 uncultured Erysipelotrichaceae bacterium | reverse complement strand
TGGTCAGAACAGAAAACACCATGTATGTATTGGTAGTTGGTGTCAGATCAGATAACGAAGTCTATTACATTGCAGCAGAAAGAAAGTAAATCAATTAACAATTATGCCCAAAACGTCAAAATGGAAATCAGCACTAAATGAATATATAAAGCAAAGCGATCCCGGACGCATTGAGAAAGCCAATGCCTGGAAAGTAGCTATCGGTCTGCAGGATGTAGATGGATTAAAAACATCGGAATATCTTTTGGATACGGCCAAAGATAATATCGAGGGTAAAATTGATTTTGATTCAGCAAACGCCAGAATCAGCAGATATTACAAAGAAAAAGAAGAAAGAAACGAACAGACAGAGGAAAAGGAAGCCGATATCGTTTCTGCAAGGATCGCTCAGCTGTTAAGCAGCAAAACATTCACATTCTCCCCTGCCTCTTTGCAGAAGATCCACGAGCATTTGTTTAAAGGAGTTATAGATAAAGCCGGAAAAATCAGAACATACAATATTACAAAAAAAGAATGGGTATTGAATGACGATACAGTAATATACAGCGACTATAGAGACATTATCCCAACTTTAAACTATGACTTTGATCAGGAAAAAGCGTTCAACTACAACGATCTTGATAAGCAGGACTTTATTAAACATATTTCAGACTTTACTTCAGGAATCTGGCAGATTCACCCTTTTCCTGAAGGAAATACAAGAACGACAGCTGTATTCATTATCAAATATCTGAAGACATTCGGTATAGATATCAACAATAGGCCGTTTGAAGACAATTCCTGGTATTTCATGAACGCGCTGGTACGCGCTAATTACAGCAATTTTGAGAAAGGCATATACGAAACCACCGAGTATCGCGAAAAGTTTTTCAGTAATATCATTCTGGGAAGCAAAATCGAACTTAAAAACAGACATCTGCATATTGACTATTCTCAAAGTGCCAAATTGGCACTTTGGAGTGGCACTTTAGATGAAAACAGAGTAATATCACTCATTAAAAACAATCCAAAGATCACCCTGCAAGAGATTTCAGACACCATTGATCTTTCTTTAAGAACCGTAAAAAGAATCAGTTCAAAACTGCAGTCAGAAAACATCCTGACCAGGATCAATGGAAAAAGATATGGTGAATGGCTTGTTAATGTGAGTGTGAAGGACATATAAGGTCGTTGGCACAACATGGCTGAACAGTATCAAAACGATCTTCGGTTATCAATCGATAAAAAAGTCAATGAAATAGTCAAACAGCTTCCCGATTTTGCCGGAAAGTTTTTCAAAGATCTCAGGACAAAAGGCATGTCAGAGCGCACCAGGCTTGAATACGCCTATGATATGAAGCGGTTTTTCGACTTTATAAGCAATCGGTCAGGATTTAAAAACGTCTCTCTGAATGGTTTAAAAGCAGCCGACATATTAGATGTTTTAACCTACGAGGACATTCAGGAATATCTGGAAACACTCAATACTCATACCGTTACTGATAAATACGGAAAACTAAAGGAGGTATTGAGCTCCCCTTCCTCAAAAGCTCGCAAGATATCATCCTTACGCAGTTTCTACAAATTTTATTTCCGGATCGGTGAAATAAAGAACAATCTTTCAGATCTGATGGATCTGCCTAAGATTCCGGATAAGAACATCGTCACAATGGATAAGGCTCAGGTGCAAAGAATTCTGGAGGCTGTAATCGATACGTCAGGCATGAGCAAAGGTGAGATCATCCGCCATAAAAAGATCGAAAAAAGAGATTTTGCGATCATGATGCTGTTCTTCGGAACCGGGATCCGTGTTTCGGAACTTGTAGGTATAGATCTCTCTGATCTGGATTTCTATAACGCTTCCCTATTCATTACAAGAAAGGGTGGTGATGAAGACGAAGTGTTCTTTGGAAACGAAGTACAGGAAGCATTAGAAGACTATGTATCAAGTGACCGGGATATCCTGCTTTCTGGAAAAGATGACCCTGCCCTCTTTATTTCAATGCAACATAAACGCATGACTGTTCGCAGCGTACAGCTTATGATTAAGGGTTATGCGGAAAAAGCTGGATTGAACCTAAAGATCACTCCACATGCTTTACGCAGGACGTTTGCCAGCCAGGTCTATTCCAGCAGCAACGACATATATCTTGTGGCTGAAGCTTTGCATCATTCAAGTGTAGAGACCACCAGAAAACATTACGCAAAGATGAGCAAGGAAAGAAAACGTGAAGCAGCAAGTGCCGTTTCTGAACTGTTTGAGAACGACTAATTTTGTCAGTTTGTATAATTGGTGTACCGAGAACAAGATGTCCTTTTACCAAATCCCTAATTTTTATTCCATAATTTTCTAAATATTTATAATTTTATGGAATAAAAAATGATTTTTCCATTGATATTTGATATAATTTAATCGATAAAATAATAAAAATTGGTAATTTTATGGAATAGGAAGACACTAAATGGAAATACGAAGAGACCTTTACATCAACAGACTGATTGCGCGTATGAACAACGGTATGATCAAAGTTATCACCGGTTT
>CADCOR010000125.1 GCA_902803055.1 uncultured Erysipelotrichaceae bacterium | reverse complement strand
CCGATGTGATTCCACTTTGCGGCGATTATTCCTGCAACATGTGTTCCATGACCCTGTCTGTCCATCGGATCATCATGTCTGATCACGCCATCAACCACTTCACCAACGGCATCATATCCGTATATGGATCCGCCAAAGCTTTTGAGTTCATCGATATCCCCGCCGGTCCACATGACATCTTTAAGATCTTCGTGATTGTAGTCGATACCTGTATCAAGGACAGCAACCACGACGTCTTCATCATTTACCTTGGCAACATTTCTTAAAGGCTGACCTTCTTCGTCGTATTGGTTCCAGTTCGGAAAGAAAACGCCGTTTTCCTCATAAAAGTGCCATTGCTGAAGCGAAAGATCATTGTCTTCACCATGGATATTAATACCGCTCAATGATAGTAAAAAGATCAGAAAAACAGAAAGCATTATATGTTTTCTAAGAATATTTTTCATTGTGGATTTATTGGTGTTACCTGTCATACTGAGCAGACCTATAATAATTAAATTATAGAATAATCGCATTGATATAATTTATAAAACAATCCTTCTGCCTTTTATAATGGCTGAGATTCAGAATCTGGATAAGGCAAATATGAACTCGAAAAACTTGGAATAAAGTAAATGAATAATCCTAAAACAGAGTATTGCCTGATGTTATAATCAAGACGTATATAAAAATGAAGAAGATAATATTATGCGACTTAACAGAAAGGAAACAGAAAAATGATCAACAATAACGAAACATCAATTGAAGAACTCAAGAAGATCGCCGGCGGCACAATAGATGAAAGTGCAGACCTCGTATTTCATTTGGCTATTGCAGGCTATGGGGCTTTTACCAAAGTTAACAAAGACAGAAATGATATTGTTGATATTGAAAAGATGAAAGAATTCTTTGCCAGCAAAGGCTACAGGTTTATTCCTGGCTTTGGCGATGAGATGAATGTTTTTGTCGGTCCAGACGGCATGAGATACGGCAATGACTACATCATCTATCTGCTGGAGAACGGACAGCTTTAGGCTAAGAAACAGAACGGTATTAATACAAGAGATTAATCCGCAAGAGAAACCATGAAGGAAGAAAAGAAAAAACTGAGTGAAGAAGAGGCGATCTATTACTGTGACAGCTGCCATGAATATGTCATTTATGCCGTCGAATAGTCTGTAAAACATGACCACAAGAATAAACAGAAGCAATGGATCATGGTATCTGCAGGTTGATGGTGACCGGATCAATGATGCTTCCGGGAGATGGCTGTACAGACTTGATGGTGATTATGTCACCGATGCTTCAGGCAGATGGCAATATCGGATCGACGGTGATCGGATAAATCTGGCTGATGGCAGATGGCTGTACAGGTTTGATGATCCGTATGTCACTGACGCTTCTGGCAAATGGGTATACAGGATCGATGGCAACAGAATCAATTATGCCAACGGCAGCTGGGCTTATGTCATTGATGGTCATCTGCCCAGAAGGATGCTGATGGCGGTGATCGCAATATTGTAAGAAAAACACAAAGCGTTTGCGCGATATACAGCAGACAAAGAACAGATTTCAAAGCGTAATTTCTGTCAGACTCTCTTGAGCAGATGATGCGAAAGAGAAGAAGGACACAGTTACGCTTTTTAATTATTTCTTTATGCGATCTAAACAAAATCAGGCAGATAAAAACGCTTCGATAGTCTAAAATAAAAGTAGCTGAGAATACGCATGTTCAGGAAAAAGATTATTGGAAAAATAATTAGTGCCCTTCTGGTGGCGTTAATGATAAGCGGAATGAATCCGAGGATTCTTTATGCTGACAGTTCCGGAACCTGTGGAGACTCTTTGACCTGGACATTCAGCGATGCGACAAAGACGCTGACCATAAGCGGCAGCGGAGCCATGTATGATTATCACTACAGGACCAATGAAGCACCCTGGACCAGCATAAGTGATAAGATCGAAAAACTCGTTATCGAGGAAGGCGTAACAAAACTGGGAAACACGGCTTTTTTATTGTGTGGAAACATGAAAACGATATCGTTTCCGGAATCACTCACCGACTTAGGAGAAGACACGTTCCAGTATTGCACCTCTCTAAAAGATATCAGGATTCCTTCTCGTGTTGAACAGATACGCGCCGGTGTTTTCTTTGCGTGCAAGAGCCTCAAAAGTGTCACGATCCCAGCCAGCGTCACCAGCATCGGTGATGCGGCGTTTTTTATCAGCGACGATCTTGAAAACGTAATATTTGAACGGCCAAAAAATTCGTATCATGAATTGAGGATCAACAACAACAGCTTCAACAAGATGGCCTTCAGAGCACCAAGAGTAAAACTGAAATACGATACCGAAACAGATCTGATCGGTCTTTTTAACGGGAACGAAGAACTGAAGGCTGACAAGGATATCACCACTTTGACAAACGTAACACTGCGATGGGATTTCATCCCGGTCGTTGAAGAAAGAGATATACGCCTTGATAAAAAAGAACTTATCCTGGATGTCGGACAGACAGAAAAACTCACGGCGACCTTATTCCCGGATAATGCGACCTTCAAGACGGTGTACTGGTTCAGTGACAATGAAGATATTGTGACAGTAAACGAAGACGGACTGGTTACAGCGGTTTCTGCAGGCACCACAACCGTCGAGGCAGAGAGCTATTTCAACAAACTGCATGCCAGATGTAAAGTCACAGTCAGAAAACCAGAATATAACATTGAGATCGTTCCAGCAGATAACGGAACCATAAAAGCGAAAACAGATGAGCAGGAAACCGATAAAGCAAGATACGGTGCAGCAGTTTCTTTGGATGTTCTTCCGGATAAAGGCTATGAGCTTGATTCTTTAAACGTTACGACAAAAGAAGGAAGCGCGATAGAACTGAACAATAACCAGTTCACCATGCCGGCAGATGATGTCATCATCAATGCCTCATTCAGGAAACTGATCTATGGAATAACATATAACCTTGATGGCGGAAGTCTTCCTGAAGGAACACACAACCCGGAAGAATACGCAACAGATTCTGATGACATCACCTTAATTAATCCTGTTAAGGAACACAGCACCTTCTTAGGCTGGACAGGAACTGATATCACAAATCCAAGTACCGCAGTAACGATCAGAAAAGGATCAACCGGCAACAGAGAATACACCGCAAACTGGGAAGTCGATAAACATCAGATCACTTTCTATGACGAAGATGGCACAACAGTACTGCAGTCAACAAAGCTCCCTTATGGAAGCATGCCATCATATACAGGATCAGCTCCCGCAAAACAAGCGACAGCTCAGTATACTTATGAATTTGCCGGCTGGGATCCTGAACTTGCCGAAGTTACAGCAGATGCACAATACAAAGCGGAATTTAAGCAGACAGTAAACAAATACAAAGTTACCTTTGTCGATGACAACGGAAACCAGTTACAGAGCGAAGATCTT
>CADCOR010000124.1 GCA_902803055.1 uncultured Erysipelotrichaceae bacterium | reverse complement strand
TGCCAGTCCTGTCTGCGCGCATACCAGCTGATCACTGCTTCATAGTAGCTGTCAGGTATTTCAGAATAACCGAAGATCCCATGATCTGTCAGCTTATGCAGATCCTCAATAATTTCCGGTGCCGTCTTGAAATCCATATCGGCTGTTTCCATGCAGATGATGTCTTCACGCAGCTTGTCTATCCCTACTCTTTTCGTCACATAATAAGGTGATTTCCACTTGAAGGAAAAAGAATATTCATCATGTTTCCGGTCAATGATCTCATCAAATTCGTATTTCATAGTCTCTCCTTACACCACATCCAGTTCTATTTCTTTCTGGGCGTTCTCGCTGCAGCCATAGCGGTCAATCGCTTTGATATTTATCTTCAGATGTTTATCTTTATAAGATTCATCAATCTTAAACAGATTATAGAATTCAAAGACGGAACGGCCGATCGGCTCTTTATCGATCCTCAGCATATTCAGTTTGCGATTCTCTGTCTTTACTTTACCTTCGCGTTCAAAGCTGTAGACGATCTCATCGATCGTATTTCTGATCTCATAGGTATTATCTTTCTTTAAGATGTAATCCTGCTGAGCGAATTGCCAGGGCTTGACCACTCCGCTTAAGGCAAATGTTTTTCCCGCCTTGATCTTTATATTATTAAGATCATAGATGATATCATCTATTGCCTCTTCACTTAAATCAAAGACGTTTTCCTCAGCTTTATCATTTACGATATCAAGCCGGTACAGCTGCAGATTCGAATCGTCAAACTTCTTGATTACTGCTTCCCGATAATAAGGCTTGCCTTTGCCCAGATAGGCTTCACCGATGTCATAGTGATAGGCGACAAAGGTTTTTTCATCCTTTACTTTTCCCTGCGCTTCCAGATAGGCGAGTTCACTTTCATAGGAAGTTGAAGTCTCATCGCACAGATAGATAAACATATGCACACAGGCATTCTGATATAAAGCGATATCGTTGGAACGATAATATGGCAATAAGCCCATGTGATAGTACCACTTGCCCAGATAGGGATTGAGATAGCCAGGCAGCGTGTCATTCACGATACTGAAATCATTTTCTTTGCACCACTTCAGCATCCTTTCCTTGTGCTTAAGCGGATTGAATCTGACGATGGCCGCCTTTGACCTTATGCCTATCGTGATTTTTTTCGATATCTGAGTCAGTATCTCTTCTTTATAACGCAGTTCAACTTTCAGCTCGTATTCCCCACATGGCAGTACATCATAAGGCTTTCCTTCTTCATCTGTAAAATCAACCCCGGATTCAAAGACGCGGCCGTGTTTCACATCACTGGCTGAAACAATGATGGCTCTGAAGTATCGGTCAGACAGAAAAGCTTTGATATCGGCATCATGAAAAGATGCTTCCGGATCATGGAGATCTTTGACGATCAGTTCCGCAAAACCATATTCCTTCAGTTTTGCTTTGCCAGGATCGAGTTCTTCTTTATAGGTGATCAGATCAGGATGATCAAGCCACATCTTTCGGCTGCCGGCTTTTGTGTTGTGAACGCTTCTTACGATCTCTCCCTTTTCATCATAAAGACTGACGATCAGTTCGCATTCATCTTCAAGTTTTTCAAGACCCAAGATCATTCCTTCCACTTCAAAATCACGCTGATATTCGATCAGAGCCTTTTCACTTTCCGGATTGGCGATCTTAAGTTCTGCTTTCACGCGTTACCCTTTGTATAGCCAAAGAACTTCTTAAGTCCTTTTTTCTTCTTTAACATCTCTGCCGTAAAGCCATAATGAGCTGCCGCAGCTAAGCTTACAACTTTTTCCAGAAACTCGTCATAATCGAGCTTGAACCATTCCTCCGGGATCGGCCGATGCATAGTACCGCCCTCATTGTGACCTCCGCCCCAGCACCAGGCTTCATCAAGTTCCGCTTCATAAGTGCCATCATCCATTTTATTGAAGGCATACCAGGAAGCCCATTCTCTCATGTCCTTTGGCGTGTGCTCTCCTTCGTAATGCGGCGCATCATGGGCTAATGGCGAATAATCCGCTTCACCTTTTTCTGCACTCCGGCGATAGACAGAAAAACTTTCGCCGCTGAGCTTGGCTTCTCTTTCCAGCCGGAAAGGACCTGATACATAGATGATCTTTTTGCGCTCTTTAAGACGGTTTTCTTCCTTGATTATCTGATCCAGTACCTCAAGCTGCTCAGCTTCCACGATCCTTTGATCAAGCCCATACTCCTTAAGTTCGATATCAATGTCCTCATGTCTTGAATAAGGATTAAAATCTTTTAAGCCATTATCAAAAATATAATATACGCCTATATCCTTATCTTTATAATAGACATAATATTCATCTTTTATCTGCGGCATTGTTTTATCTCTCTTATTATCATACTAAACAGATATGACAGCCTCATAGCTGTCATATCTCTTAAGTTATCAATTGTATTTTAATTTATTCCTGCAGGCTTTCGGTAATTGAAGCATAGGTCGTCGTCTTGGCATAATTGTCGACATTGTCTTTCTTGATGCCGATCTTGTGGATCGCCGCAGCACCGCCGATACAGCCGCCGGTGCAGACCATGCCTTCAATGAAATTGCTCTGGGACATGTTCTTGGACTTCTTCAGCAGAGCGACACGGCACATGTCGATACCCGAACAGGTCTCTGGCTTGAGTTCCAGGGAAGAATTGATCTCCTTGAGACCCTGAGCCATGGCTTCAGTAAGACCGCCGGAACGCGCAAAGACACGTCCGAAGTAGGAAGCCTGTGAGAGTTCTTCTTCAGCAAGTTCATCGATATTGATATCTCTTGAATCAAATAAAGCTCTAAGCTCCTCAAAGGTGATCGCAACATCAACATAGCTGCGGACACTGTCCTTCATGACCTCAGCCTTCTTGGCCGTGCACGGTCCGATAAAGACGAGCTTGCAGTCTTCATCCTCTTCCTTGAGCTTCTTGGCAATCGTGCCCATCGGTGAGAGGTTATGTGAAATGTGTTCCTTCATATCCGGGAAGTTCTTCTCGACAAAGGAGACAAAAGCCGGACAGCAGGATGAAAGCAAGAAGCCTTTTTCATCGAGCTCTTTTGCTTCGGCGTAGGCAACCATATCGGCACCCTTGGCCACTTCAATGACATCATAGAAGCCGAGCTTCTTTAAGCCGGCTACGACTTTTCCCAAACCGGCTTCACGGAAACTGTCGACGATAGCCGGAGCGATCAGGGCATACACTTTGAAGTTGGTGTTGTTTTCACTCTTCATGATGTAATCGATCGCATCGAGGATAAAGGATTTATCCATGATCGCACCAAACGGGCACTGGTTCATGCAGGCACCGCAGCTGATGCATTTATCGTGATCGATATGCGCAGCCTGTTCCTCATTAGGCCTGATAGCCTTTACCGGACAGACATTCTCGCAAGGACGCTTGCGGTTGGCGATCGCCGAATACTGACAGGCTTTGGCACAGGCACCGCAGTTTACACACTTGTTCTTATCGATATGAGCCTGATGGTTGTCATCAAAAGAAATCGCATCTTTCGGGCAGGCGTTCTTACAGCCCTGCACGAGACAGCCGCGACAGCTGTTGGTTACTTCATAACCGCCCATCGGACATTCATCGCAGGCGATCTTGATGACCTCGATGATGTTCGGATTGGAACGATGACCACCCATGGCCAATTTGACTCTTTCCTGCAGGATCGCTCTTTCCTTATAGATGCAGCAGCGCATCGTCGGTTTCTTGCCCGGCAAAATCTTCTGCGGAATATCCAGAACATTTTCGACCAGGTTTCCTTCAAAAGCTTCTTTGGCAACTTCTTTCAGGACCTGATATTTGAGATACTGGATCCTGGTTTCAAACTGATTATCTTTCATAGAGTTCCTCCAGCTGATTATCATCCATAAAAATCAATGAGTGTAAAAAGGCACTTTCGTTCTTGAAGCCCTTGACGGACTGGGAAGCTGCCAGGATCGGCAGCCAGGCCAGTACATCCTTGTAGCTGCAGCCTTTTTTCTCGCAATACAAAGTCAGATACTTGCCAGCTCTCTTTTTCTTGTCATCCAGCAAAAACAGCAGGAAAGTCCTGGCGGCATCAGCTTCCGCATTGCCTTGAGTTGCATGTGTCCAGTCAACGATATAGGCTTCATCATCTTCGCTGATGACGACATTTGACGGGTTGTAGTCACCATGACACAGATCGAGATGTCTCGGCATTGATTCAATGCGGTTGTGCAAGTCATAGCGCAGAGTTGCGGAGAGATCAGTCTGAGCGATCTTGCGGTTCATCTTATCGATGTGCCGACTCAATAAAGGACACTTTCTATTCTGAATATCGATCTGAATATCCACAAAACGGTTCAGCAGTTCATCTTCCTTATCAGGATTTTCCTCCAGCAGTTTAGCCATATTCGTGCCTTTGACATTCTTGGTTATGAGTGCCCAACGGCCATCAATGGAAGTCAGCTCGATGAAATTAGGGATCCTGATCCCTGTTTCTTCAACTCTGGCCAGATTAAGTGCTTCATTGAGGATATCCGCAACACTTTTGCTTTCATCGAAGATCTTGTAAAAACGATCATCCTGGGCATAAAAGTCTTTTGCGGCGGTCTCATCCTTGATTTTATTGTTTTTTTCCATATTATGCTCTCTTTCAAACTTAATATAACACATTATTACCTGTATTCCTTTATACTTTTTGTTACATTTTACGGTGTTATAATGAACTTATTGGGTATTAAACATGCCAAAAAAGAAAAAAAATAAACAAGCAATAAACTCTCAAGTCCTGGATCTCGTCAATGAGGGCAGTTTTAAGATTTCAGAAGACGAAACCATCACATCCGAAGATCTCGATCAGGTAGCGGATGAACAGACCATTGAGACTTTTTTCAGTGATATTTTCGGTGAAGAGGAAAAGCAGAAAAAGAAAGCCAAGGCTATAGAAGATAATGAGTTTGCCGATATACTCGACGAAGATGACAAGACCGTCGAAGTCATGATCAAAATCCCTAAAGCTGATAATGTTTTAGCAGAGATCAATACCGGCGATTTAAGCGTAGAAGATGATGTCACTGATGAATTTGGCGTTCAGGAAATAAAGGAACAGGAAGAAACTGCTGAAGAAGAAACTGAAACTGCTGAAGAAGAAACTGTCGAAGAAACCGAAGCTGAAGAAGAGAATTACGAAGAGGCTGAGGAAGAATACGAAGAGGAAACTGCAGCTGAAGAAGAACATGAAGAAGAACCGCAGTCAGATGATTTCAGCGAAGAAGAATACGATGGTGATGAAGCTGAAGAAGATTATCAGTATGAAGATGGGGAATACGAAGAAGCAGACGATTCCTCACAATATGCACAGGAAGACGCATATGTTCAATCACCTGTCGAAAACATCATAACCAATCCGGCCTACGATGAAGGCGAAGCCAAAAGAATCGAGGACATGTACAGCTTTGACAACCTGGAAATCGTTGTCGAAGAATCTGTCAAACCAAGACGTGATGAAACAGAAATCATCACCGGAGAGGTCAGAGAAGAAGAGACCTTCGATGATATTCAGGATCAGATCGAACAGACACTGATCGAAGCTGAATACCATGATTTTGATGATGCCTACGAACTGATCGCGCCGAAATACGACGAACTGCTGGAAGTTGAAATCGAAAAAGCACCGGCAGAAGCTCCAGAACAAGAGCCTGAAGAAATTAAAGAAACGCTTCCTGAAGAACCAAAAGAGGAAGTTATAGAAAAAACAGAAGAAAAAGAAGAGGAAACTGCCGAAGAAGATGACGGCACGATAACTTTTGAAAAGCGCGAAGATGAAGATCAGGACGTCTCCTTCTACAACAAAGATAAAGAGAAAGAAAAAGAGAAAGTTGAAGAAGTTGAAATAGATGGTGCCGATAAAGGCTTCCTGAAGCCACAGGATATCGGTTATCTCTCTTCAATCAGAGAACCGCTTATCGGCGGCGAGGAAGATGAAATGCTCGCGAAGATGAGAGAGGTCGAACACAAGGCCAATGAGACGGTCAGACTTTCGATCCAGCGGGAAGAAAAACGCATCAAGGAAGTTGAAGAAAGAGCCAATGAGCTTATCCGTCAGTCCGAACTGCGCAGTGCTGAGCTGATCAAGCAGACTGAAAAGCGTGCCAACGAACTGATCGCTGCCGCTTTGAGCAGAGAAGCCAAGAAAGCCAGCGAAGCAGAGCAGCGTGTCCTGCAGGCTGAAGAAAGAGCCAAGGAGATGATCCAGAAAGCGCTCGATCGGGAAGCAGTCAAAGCCAGCGAAGCTGACGAAAGGATCAAACAGGCCGATCAGAGAGCCAATGAGCTCGTCAAGCTTTCTTT
>CADCOR010000123.1 GCA_902803055.1 uncultured Erysipelotrichaceae bacterium | reverse complement strand
CACGATCTTGAAAGACGGTGACATCATTACCGTCGATGTCGGTGCCTGCTATAAAGGCTATCATGGCGATTCCGGCTGGACATATGCTGTCGGCAATGTCGATCCAAAGGTGTTAAAGCTGATGGAAGTAACGGAAAAGTCCTTGTATATCGGCCTTGAGCAGGTAAAACCGGGCAATCATGTCGGTGACATCTCCCATGCGATCGAGACTTATGTCAAATCGTTTGGTTATGGCATTCCGGCTGATTATACGGGACATGGCATCGGTCGAAGTGTTCATGAAGATCCTTATGTACCAAATGTCGGCAAGCCGGGTACGATGGAACTGCTCAAAAAGGGCATGTGCATCGCGGTAGAGCCGATGGTATTCATGGGAAGTGAAAAGTGTTATACTTTGCCTGATGGCTGGGGCGTAAAGAGCTATGATCATTCATGGGCTGCCCATTATGAACACACAGTCGCGATAACCGAAGACGGTTATAAGATATTGACTCAGGAGGATTAATATTTGGCAAAACAGGACGTCATTGAAATCGAAGGTCTGGTAGTAGATACCTTACCGAATGCACAATTCAAGGTGAAACTTGAGAACGGTCACGAAATACTGGCTCACGTTTCTGGTAAAATCCGCATGCATTACATTCGCATTTTACCAGGGGATAAAGTGACAGTTGAGATTTCACCTTATGATCTAACACGTGGGCGCATAACATTTAGACATAAATAGTCTAGGAGGGAAAACATGAAAGTAAGACCATCTGTAAAACCAATGTGCGATAAATGTCGTGTTATTAAGCGTAAAGGTCGCGTAATGGTTATTTGTGAAAACCCTAAACACAAACAAAGACAAGGTTAATAAGGGAGGAAAGAATTAATGGCTCGTATTGCTGGAGTTGATATTCCAAATAATAAACGTGTAGTCGTTGCACTTACTTATATTTATGGTGTCGGTCTGACAACAGCTAAGAAAGTCTTAGCTGAATGCGGTATCAGCGAAGATATCCGTGTCAAAGATCTGACTGATGAACAGGAAAATGCTATCCGTAAAGCACTTGACAGCTACAAATTAGAGGGCGATCTGCGCAGAGAAACTCAGCTGAACATCAAGCGTTTAATGGAAATTGCCTGCTATCGCGGTATCAGACACAGAAAAGGTCTGCCAGTCAGAGGTCAGAGAACCAAGACTAATGCCAGAACTCGCAAGGGACCTAGAAGAACGGTCGCTAATAAGAAGAAGTAAGGAGGATAACAATGGCACAGAAAGCAAAAACAACTTCGCGTAAAAGACGTGTAAAGAAGAATATTGCCAGTGGCGTTGCGCATGTCCACTCAACATTCAATAATACAATCGTTACAATCACTGATGAAGCCGGAAACGTTATTTCCTGGTCTTCTGCCGGAGCATTAGGCTATAAGGGTTCCCGTAAGTCTACACCATATGCTGCACAGTTAGTTTCTGAAGCAGCAGGCAAGACAGCGATGGATCACGGCATGAAGAAGGTTGAAGTTAACGTCAAGGGACCAGGCCCAGGCAGAGAAGCTGCTATCAGAGCGCTCGCTACGGCTGGCTTGGAGATCACAGCGATCAACGATGTTACACCAATTCCGCACAATGGCTGCCGTCCACCGAAGAAACCTAGAGGATAAGGAGGAGACATATGAATAAATTTGAACGTCCGAAATTTAAAGTCAGTGACTATGTTGAATCCGATAACTATGGCAAATTCGTCATTTCGCCATTAGAGAGAGGCTTCGGTACGACATTAGGCAATGCTTTAAGAAGAACGATGCTGTCATCATTACCGGGTGATGCAGTTTATTCGATCAAAATAGATGGTGTATTCCATGAATTCTCATCTATCAAAGGCGTCAGAGAAGATACTACGCTCATCATCCTCAATATCAAATCTTTGATTCTTGATATCGCTGATGATGATGTCTATACATTAAGAATTTCAGCTAAGGGTCCTTGCACAGTTACAGCTGGTGATATCATTCTGCCAGCCGGTGTGGAAGTCCTCAATCCTGAACTTGAGATCGCTCATCTTGACAAGGGCGG
Source organism: uncultured Erysipelotrichaceae bacterium (assembly GCA_902803055.1). Taxonomy (GTDB): domain Bacteria; phylum Bacillota_I; class Bacilli_A; order Erysipelotrichales; family Erysipelotrichaceae; genus Colivicinus. Next base: position 2,912 of record CADCOR010000123.1, on the reverse strand, counting down.
CACTCTGGAAATGGAATTGCTGGCCAGAAAAGGCAGAGGCTATGTTTCAGCTGATGAAAACAAGTCCCTCTATCAGGGTTCATCTCAGGGTATCGGTACGATCTATACCGACTCTATCTATACTCCGGTTGTCAAGGCCAACTATGAAGTTGAACCGACTCGTGTTGGTCAATCAGCCAAGTATGATGAACTGACTATGGAAGTCTGGACTGATGGTTCGATCAATCCGAAAGAATCATTGGCTTTAGCTGCCAAGATCCTCGTTTCGCATTTTGATCTTCTGACAGAAATCGATACTGAAGTTAACGCTATGGATTCATTAATGAAGGATTCCGTTAACGAAGGCAATGCCAAGAAGGTCAACATGTCTATTGATGATCTCGATCTGACAGTCCGTTCATACAACTGCTTAAAGAGAGCTGGTATCTCAACAGTTGAAGAACTGACTCAGAAGACTGAAGAAGAAATGGCAAGAGTAAGAAACCTCGGTAAGAAGTCTTTAAAGGAAGTTAAAGAAAAACTGCAGGCTCTTAACTTATCATTCAAACATAATGATTAAGGGAGAATGGAAATATGTGGAATCGTAGATTAGGCCGTACAGCCGACCATAGAGAAGCTCTTCTTAGAAATATGGCTACCGATCTTATCATCAAAGGCAAGATCGAAACTACTGAAATGAAAGCCAAGGAATTAAGAAGTGTCGTCGATCATCTGATCAGCGTAGCTAAGAAGAATGATCTTGCGGCCAGAAGACAGGCTGTAGCTTATTTAAGAAATGTAACGACCAAAGACGGCAAGAATGCTGTTCAGGTCTTATTTGATGAAGTTGCCCCTAGATACAAGGACAGAAACGGTGGTTACACTAGAGTTACCAAGACTTATATCAGACGTGGTGATGCTGCTCCGATGGCAACGATCGAATTATTATAATCATGACAAAGCTCCTGGAAAACGGGAGCTTTTTTATGCGTTTTAATGAGCGTTTATAACTAAAATGTATGTGTAAATTTTCATGAAACAAGATTAATAGAAAGAAAGAAAAAGCATAAAGGGATTTAGATAGCAAATGATCCGAAATAATAATATCTGGAGCTAGATCTTCAAGAAAGACTAAATTAATTTGCTGGTTTGAAGCATTATTGAAAATTATTCAAATTTGATTATAAAATAGTATTAGCTAGACTAACTAGACCAAGGAGAATTACATATGACTCAATTTAATATGTATGAAGCTAAAACCAATCTTTCAAAGATATCCAAACTGCTTGAAGAAAAAAAAGAAGATATGATCATCATATCTCGTAATGGTAAACCTGTTCTTAAGGTTACATTGTTTAGTGCTGATGATAGAAGTCATTTATTCGGCTGCGCAAAAGGTATGTTTTCTATACCGGATGATTTTGATGGTATTGATATTGCCGATGATTTCAATGGAGAGATTTTTCCAAAATGAAATATCTTCTAGACACTCATATTATTCTTTGGGCACTAATTGAAGACAGCAGGCTGAATGAAAGAGTCAAAGAAATAATATTAGACAATAATAATGAAATTTATTATAGTACTGTATCTGTCTGGGAAGTTGAAATAAAGCATCAGAAAGAAAAAAGTTTTACTTTGACTGGAGAACAGCTGGCTTTCCTTTGTGATCAGAATAATCTGCTTAATCTTCATATCCAGAATAGACATGTATATAAATTAAAAGAAATTGAAAACAGCATTAATAAAGATCCTTTTGATAGGATGCTGTTGGCTCAGGCAAAATCTGAAAATATGATCCTGATTACACACGATACTAAATTTAAAGGGTTCGATAATAATAATCTGCTGATAGTTTAGACGGAAATAATTATAGAATATGTGTACAAGGGAATTTATCCAGAATATAAAAGAGACTTTATCGTTTATGCTTCAACAACAGTAATTTCGAGTCAGTAGAGAAGAATGAAACTGCTGTTTGATAATTTGAGATAAAAACAATAAATAAGAGGGATATGCTCAAACCTTAAGAGGAATCTGATCATGATCAACTTTGGCCTCTTCAAAAACAGATTTAAGATAAAAATCAATGATGAATATATACTTGTAAATATTGAAGCATAAACAATCAAGATCGTTTATCGATTACTTTACTGCATACTTTTTGATAAGTTATATTCAGTAAAGATGGAAAAAACAGAAAAAATATTCATGATTATTGTTTCTTATTTTGTATGATTCGAGATTAGAAAATAAGATTAATTGGTACAGAGATATGTATTGTGGTATAAAGAGAGAGAAGGAGAATTTGAATAATATGTCAGAATACTATGATGCGTGGGCTTATACGACTTCAAAACATGGAATAAGCGCGGATTTGCTGATCTCGGCTGTTCAGAAATGTATCAGAAGAGGAAAAGAAGATCTGGCGATGCGCTTTGCCTATGAGCTATATGCGACTTCCACTTTCCATGAGGAAAAACTCTGGAACAGACTGCTGGTGATCGCAGTTGAAGATATCGGTTTTGGTGATCCTAATGCAATGGTCATAGTCAATACGCTTAATCAGATCAGAAAAGAATTTCCGTATGGAGATGGCGATCGACCGATCTTCTTCTTATATGCGATCAGATATCTGTGCCGCTGCAAGAAGGAAAGATCTACTGATCACATCAAGAACATCATCATGAAGGAAAATGCCAAGGGTGAAGTCCCGGAAATTCCGGAATGGACTATTGATATGCACACCAATAAAGGCCGTTTTGAATTAGGCAGAGATGTCTTCTATTTCATGAATGAAGCTTCTAAAGTTGAACCATTATGGGAAGACTATGATGATACTTACTTCAAACAGCTTTACAAGATGTATGAAGACGAATTAAAAGAAGATAAAGAATAGTACAAAAGCCCCTTTGCGGGCTTTTGTTTTCTCT
>CADCOR010000122.1 GCA_902803055.1 uncultured Erysipelotrichaceae bacterium | reverse complement strand
TCTAGGCAATAAGAAATCAAGCTGACATGTAGACAAAGTTACTTCTGGACCAACTGCAGGTTTTACTTCTACATCTAGTTTAGGTCCATAGAAAGCAGCTTCTCCGATAGCTTCAGTATAAGGACATCCAAATTCATTTAATACTTCTCTAAGTTTATTTTCTGCTTCATTCCACATTTGATCATCATCAAAGTATTTTTCTTTATCAGCAGGATCTCTTAAGGACAAACGGAATTTATAGTTGCTGATACCGAAATCGCGATAAACATCAAGGATCAGCGTTACGACCTTACGGAATTCATCAGCGATCTGATCAGGTCTGACAAATAAGTGCGCATCATTCTGACACATACAGCGTACTCTTTCCAAACCTTTGACAGCACCCGAAGCTTCATAACGGAAGTCGGTCGCAAACTCACCGATTCTAACCGGCAGATCTCTGTATGAATGAAGCTTGTTCTTGTATATCAGCATGTGATGCGGACAGTTCATCGGTCTTAAGACGAATTCTTCATTATCGACCTTCATCATCGGGAACATATTGTCTTTATAATGATCCCAGTGACCAGAGGTCTTATATAAATCAACAGTACCTACACACGGTGTATAGACATGTTCGTAACCAAGTTTCTGTTCTTTTTCATAGATGTAGTTTTCCAGCTGTTTGCGGATGATTGCCCCGTTAGGAAGCCACATCGGCATACCGGAACCGACTAAGACATGAGACATGAACAGTTCCTGTTCTTTGCCTATCTTGCGATGATCTCGCTGTTTGGCTTCTTCGATTTCCTGCAGGCACTGATCAAGATCTTCCTGTGTATAGAACGCTACACCATAGATACGCTGCAGCATCTTATTCTTGGCATCATTCTTCCAGTAGGCACCGGAATACTTTAACAATTTAAAATACTTGATCTCCTTAACAGATTCAACATGAGGACCGCGGCAAAGATCAGTGAAATCACCCTGTGAATAACAGGATATGACAGTTGAATCATCCATATGATTGATGAGATCAATCTTGTATTCATCATCTTTGAACATCTCTAAAGCTTCTTCTCTGCTGAGCTCACGGCGGACGATGCGCTTGCCATCTTTAGAGATCTTCTTCATTTCTTTTTCCAGTTTCTCGATATCTTCATCTTTAATGACATCATCGCCGAGATCGATATCGTAATAGAAGCCTTCTTCAATTACCGGACCGACCCAGAACTTGGCATGCGGATAAAGATGTGAAACAGCCTGAGCTAACAGATGAGCGCAGGAATGGTTCAATACATTCAGTTTTTCGTCTTCTTTAATGTTGATCATTGCTTAAAATCCTCCAATAAAAAAGGTGGCAACAAGGGCGCATGATGCGCGGTACCACCTTAACTTCTTGCTTCAACTCTTAACGCGAGTACACGTCATCCCATTACGGTGAAACTGATAAGTAGTAACTTTGAAGTCTGCTTGCTGTTTGCACCAACCACAGCATCTCTATAAACAGGATCTGCAAAATCATGTCTTATCGCATTTATAGATTTATTATAGAAACTAAAAAATGTTTTTTCAACAAATAACGGAATAAAAAAATAGAAGCTCGATCGAGCTTACTATTTCTTAGTTGTCTTCTTTGCTGGAGCTTTCTTAGCAGGAGCGGCCTTCTTTGCAGGGGCAGCTTTCTTTGCTGGAGCAGCTTTCTTAGCAGCAGTTGTAGCCTTCTTAGCAGCAGCAGCTTTCTTGACAGTTGTAGCAGCCTTCTTAGCAACAGCAGCCTTAACTACTTTTTTAACAGCAGCTTTTTTGGCAGCATCAACTTTTTTAGCAACGGTTTTCTTTGCCGGAGCTTTAACTTCTTTCTTTTCAGCCATTTTAAATTTATCCTTCCTTCTTTTATTGCTGAGGAACTAACCTCATAAAAATATTATAAATACTTATTTTTTTAAAAACAATATTTTAGATCATGTAAGTATTGATAAAATTCGCAATATTAGTATAGTATTCAGGATCTTTGTTAGCCTGGCCATGACCGGTACCGGGTACCGGATAGAATTTTTTAATGCCTTTATTATGATTGTAATTTCTTAGCGCATGATCAAAAGGAACAAAATCATCATCCTTTCCATGGACAAACAGAATTGGAATTTCATTCTCTTCCAGACACTTTTTAGGTGCTACATCATCAATGGAAAAACCAAACCTGCTGATCATTTTCTTATCGAGCATCTTCAAAACGGAACTGGTATAGGCAATCTTATATTTGGATCTGATAAAATAATCCAGTTCTTCACGAAGTGATGAAAAACCGCAGTCTTCAACGATACATTTGACATTATCCGGCAGATCATAAGCCGCAGATATCATGATGGTAGCGGCACCCATTGAAACACCAAACAGACATATTTTTATATCTTTATAAGTATTGTTGAGATAATCAATCCATTGATTGAGATCCTGAGCTTCCTTTAAACCATAGGTATGGTATTCACCTTGCGAATCACCAGTCGCTCTTTGATCGATCAGCAGGATATTATAGCCAAGCTTATCAAATTCAAAAGCACGCGGATACATGGATGCCTTAGAAGATGTCAGACCATGAAGCATGATCAGATAATTGGCATTTTCATGATTGTGAATATCATAGGCATTTAACTTTAAACCATCAAAGGATGTGATGTTAACCTGGTTTACAGTTGATTCATTGATCCAGTCAAGATATTTCTGTTCAACGATATCCTGCTTATCTTTACGGGAAAAGATCGTTTTAAACAGCTGATCAGATATCTTCTTATATGCAAAGTATGATATCAGGGTTGTAACACCGGTGCCTTTAAGCAATGTCGAAAATTTCATTAAGCGATCTCCTTCTTTTTCTGAAGCAGTGTATCATAAGAATTCTGATAATTGATCAGCTTCTCTTTTTCTTCATCAACTTTCTGCTTAGGTGCTTTAGCCAGGAACTTCTCGTTATTTAACATGCCATTGGATCTAGCTATCTCAGCTTCCAGACGTTTAAGTTCCTTGTCAATCTTTTCAAGTTCAGCCTGTTTATCTACGATCTCACTCATGATAAATGAAACCTTGCCGAATGTCGTCGGACGGACGATCGTTTCTTCATCTGACTTATCAATCAGATTGAGTTTAGTCATACGATAAAGAATAGCCTTTAATGAATCATCAAGTTCAAATCCCTCAACCATAACATTGAGTTCTTTAGAAGGCTTGATATTGTTTTCCGTACGCAGTTCACGGCTGATCTTGATGATCTGCAAGATATTATCGATAGCCTTGACTTTATTCTGATCGATATTGTCATAAATCAGAGGCCATGATTCAACCATAATGGATTTATCTTTGCCATGAATGCTCTGATAGATCTCTTCTGTAACAAACGGGATAAACGGATGCAATAACTTGAGTATTGCTTCCAGAACATAGATCAGAGTATCAAGTGTCTGATGCTTGATCTTAAGATCGTCAGAGTTTAAAGCAGACTTCGTAAACTCAATATAAGATGAACAGAAATCATTCCAGACGAAATCCATGATCTCATTGCCGGCAATAGCCAGTTCATAGCGATCAAGATTGACTGTCGCGCTCTTAATGATCTCATTCAAGCGGCCAACGATCCAATGATCGATCTCATTAGTTATCTCAGGCTTCTTATATTCATATGTCTCATCACAATTCATCAATACATATCTCGAAGCATTCCATAACTTGTTGATGAAGTTCCAGCCGGCTTCCATTTTAGCTGGTGAATAGTTCATATCCAGACCCGGTGTGGAGTTGGTTGATAAGAACAGACGCAAAGCATCAGCACCATACTGATCGATCAGATCGATCGGATCAATGCCGTTTCCTAAAGATTTAGACATCTTTCTGCCCTGTTCATCTCTGATCAGGCCATGGATCAGACAGTCTTTGAAAGGAACATCATTGGTAAAATGACGGGCTGAGAAAGCCATTCTGGCAACCCAGAAAAAGATGATGTCATAACCGGTGACCATGCAGCTGGTTGGATAATAGCGTTTGAAATCTTCGGTTTCTTCAGGCCAGCCCAAGGTTGTAAATGGCCATAAAGCACTCGAGAACCAGGTATCAAGAACATCTTCATCCTGATGATAGTTTTCAATATCTTTAGGCGGATCAACTTCGCAATAGATCTCTCCTGTCTCATTGTGATACCAGACAGGAATTCTATGACCCCACCATAACTGTCTGGAGATGCACCAGTCTTCGATGTTCTCCAGCCACTGATTGAAGGTCTTTTCAAAACGTTTCGGATAGAAATTGATCTTTGTATCTTCGTTCTGCTGAGCCTTAAGAACATCTTCAGCTAAAGGTTTCATCTTGACGAACCACTGATTGGAAAGATAAGGTTCTACCATGACGCCTGTACGCTCAGAATGGCCAACTGAGTGAACGATCTTATCGGCTTTGACAAAAGCACCTTCAGTTTTGAATTTCTCCAGCAGTTTTTCACGGCATTCAAAGCGATCCAGGCCATTGAATTCACCGCAGAGTTCATTCATCGTACCATCTTCATTCATGCAGATTGGCATCGGCAGATTATGTCTTAAAGCGATCTGGTAGTCATTAGGGTCATGAGCAGGTGTACATTTCATGATGCCTGTACCAAAACCGATCTCAATATATTCATCGCCAATGATTTCAAGTTCCTGACCATTGGCTGGATTGATAGCTTTCTTGCCAATTAGGTGATTTACCTTTTCATCATTTGGATTGACAACGATGCAGACATCGCCAAACATCGTTTCCGGTCTTGTTGTCGCAACTTCAAAAGTCTCATCGGAACCAACGATGTGATATCTGAGATAATACATAAAGGCTTCAACATCTTTATGAATTACTTCTATATTGCTTAAAGCTGTTTTTGCCTGCGGATCCCAGTTGATGACGCGTTTGCCGCGATAGATCAGGCCTTCCTTGTAGTATGTGACAAATACTTTCGCAACCGCACGGGAAAGACCTTCATCCAAAGTGAATCTTTCTTTGCGGTAATCTGTAGAGTTGCCCAGTTTAGCCCATTGAGAACGGATAAAATCAGAATATTCATGTTTCCATTCCCAGGCTTTCTCCAAAAACTTTTCTCTGCCCAGATCATAACGGGAAAGACCCTGCTTCTTTAATCTTTCATCGACCTTAGCCTGTGTCGCGATACCCGCATGGTCCATACCCGGAACCCATAAGACATCATAGCCTTTCAGACGGTTATAACGGGAAAGCAGATCCTGGATCGTATTATCCATCGCATGGCCAAGATGCAGCTTACCGGTTACATTTGGTGGCGGAATGACGATACAATATGGTTTCTTGGACATATCACCGCATTCAAAATAGTGATGATCCAGCCATTCCTGATACTTGCCTTCTTCAACTTTTTTCGCATCATATCTGCTTTCTAACATAACAAACCCTCCTAAAATAAAAAGGTGGCAACAAGGGCGCAAAGCGCGGTACCACCTTAACTTATATCTTTCACTCTTAACGCGAGTACACGTACCTAAGTAGACTCCAAGACAACATTTTCTACCCATCCAGTATAAGTTCCACCAACCCTTATATCTCTATTTTTCCAATGAGTATACTTTCTTCTTTTCAACGTCTTTTAAATTATAAGATAGACTCTTTCTAAAAGGCAAATTTACAGATTCTTAGCTATATTCTCATGAATCTGCTCAATATTCTTTTTCTTTTCAGCAGAAACATAGACCACATGTTCATATTCTTTATAGAGTTTATTCTTATTGTTGCTGAGCTGATTATTTGACAGTTTATCGATCTTATTAGCGACGATCAGATAATGAAAACCTTTATCTTTGATATAGTCCAGCATATCTTTATCATCATTTGTTAATCCGATCCTCGAATCGGTGATCATTACTACAAGTCTGATCTTATCCTTGCGGGAGAAATAATCATCCATCATATTGGAGAATTCGATCAGCTGCTTCTGTGATCTTTGCGCATAGCCATAGCCTGGAACATCGACAGCTGTATATTTATCATCGACATTGAAAAAATTGATCAGTCTGGTCTTGCCGGGCGTTTTGCCGACATATGCAAGTTTCTGATTATATAAAGCATTGATCAGAGAAGACTTGCCAACATTGCTGCGGCCGACAAAAACAACTTCCCGCACTGTTTCGGGGAAGTTGTTCAGCTTGTTTGCACTGCAGATAAAGCTAACCATTGATGATAGCCTCTTGAATTACCTGATC
>CADCOR010000121.1 GCA_902803055.1 uncultured Erysipelotrichaceae bacterium | reverse complement strand
GCATCAAGGCTTCATCTACATTCTATAAAAGGTTAGAAAGGATAGTGATACTTATGTACGACAAGGTACGTTTGTATCATACAAGCGAAAAATGGAAGAGAGACTTATTGCCTTATTGAGATTAGCCCTTAAATACAATGCAACGGATATCCATTTCACAATGCGCTATCAGGAAGTGAATATCGAAATGAGGATCGATGGCTTGTGCAGGAAAGTCAAAGGACATTTTGAAGACTACAAGCTTTTGCGCTACCTGCAGTATCTGGCCAATCTCGATGTCGGCAATATCATGACCCCCAAGACCGGTCAGTTTGAGATGGAGGTTGACGGCAATCTGCTTTCTTTGCGTTTTGCGATCATCAGCAAACTCAATTTCACCAACGGTGTTTTAAGAATTCTCAACAGCAAGCTCAAAGTCAATGCGGATAATCTTTCTCACATCTCTTCGCAGAATGCCTATTTCAAGTCTTTATTGAACAAGAACTGCGGTCTGATTATCTTTTCCGGACCGACCGGGTCAGGAAAGACGACAACCTTATACTCACTTTTGAAAAGTGTCAGAGGCAAGAAGATCTATTCGATCGAAGATCCGATCGAAGTCTATCACGATGAGTTCATTCAGCTGCAGGTCAATGAAGCGATCGGTTTTGATTATGCGCAAGGCGTCAACCAGATCCTCAGACATGATCCGGATATCATCATGATCGGTGAGATCAGAGATGAAAAGGCGGCCAAGATGGCGGTCGTCGCGGCCAATACCGGCCACCTCGTACTTACCAGCATTCACACTTCACGGGCTTCGGGCTGTATTTCAAGAATGTGTGAGCTGGGTGTCAATGAGGAACATCTTTTCGAAAATCTGCTCTGTGTCAGCAATCAGAGAATGCTGATAAGAAGAAAAACCCATGATAAGATCGTGCTCTATGAGATCATGAACCGCAAGGAACTGGAATACTATCAGATCCATCGCCATAATTCCCCATCATTCATCGATATCGATATGCAGGTCTTAAAAGGAGTGGAAAATGGGATCTTTGCGCCAGAAGCTGTTTAGAAAGACTTTGAGTATCGATGATATTTCCTATCTGTCCAAGCTCATGGAAAGTGATTTAAGTCTGAGCGAATGTTTTGAACTGATCATCAATAAGCGCAACGAAGATATCCTGAAAGCCATCAGTGAAAAGCTTGATGAAGGTGAACTGATCGAAAATATCATCATCGATTATCTGCCCCGCAATATCACGGCCTATGTATCATCACTGCTCCATACGCTTTCTCTGGAGGAGACCCTGGCGCTTTCATTGCGCTTTTATGAAAGACAGGAAGAAGACAAAAGGATAATCCTGTCTTCACTGGCTTATCCGATCCTGCTGCTGTTTATCACGATCACATCCTTATATCTGTTTGACTTATATGGCATTGATGCGATCTTTGCGCTGATCGCTTCGTTTGAGCCGGATATTGGCTTATTCAGACAGGTAAGACTGATGTTTCGGATCATCATCAATCTCATCTATTATCTGACGCTGATCATTTTTCTGCTGGTTGTGATCTATTCGGTGCCTAAAAGGATCGTTCTGCTTTATCTGTTTGTCGCAAAGCATTTTCCCAATTCGCTGCTTAGCATCTATTACTCGCAAGAGTTCATGTCCCTGCTGCTGATATGCACAGAAAAAGGATATAAGACCAAAGAAGCGATGGGTGTGCTTAAAGCGATGAAGAATAAACCGATCGTTTCCTTCCTGGCTTTCCACATGGATGAAAGTCTGTTGGAAGGAGAGACGCTTAAAGAAGCAGCCAATAAGAACTATTATGATTCTTCACTGTCGCGCTTTATCAAGATCGCCAATTACAGCAATGATTTCTCTTTGATCATCTCGTCCTATGTGAAACTGGCCAAAGAGAAGATAGCGAGCAGAATGAAGACCTATACCTTTACGATCCAGCTGTTCACATATCTTTTTATCGGGGCGATCATCATCTTTATCTATCAGATACTGTTCATGCCGATGCAGGCAATCAGTCTATATTAGGGAGGTTTTAATGAAAAAAGGTTTTACATTACTGGAAATGGTGGTCGTTGTCATCATCGTTTCGATTCTGCTGCTGTTAACGATTCCCAATGTCTCCAGAGTCATCACCTCGGTTGATTCCAAAGCCTGTAAGGCTCTGACCAAGGTGGTGGATGCGGCGATCGTGCAGTTCCGTCTTGATTACGGAAGTGATCCAAGTTCACTCACGGATTTGGTAAACGGGGGATATATCGAGGCGGATCAGACGAAATGTTCCTCAGGCAACAGCCTAAGTATCGTGGATGGGCACTGTGTTATCAACTGAGAAAGGTTTCAGCATGCTGGAGATGCTGTTATGTTTGTTAGTGATCTGCGGCATGCTTCTGATCGGTTTAAACCATTCTTCGGAACTGAAACTTGATCACTACTATTTTCTGAATGATTATCATCTGATCCAGTCAGAAGCGATCTTAAGCAGACAGAACAGAAATTATGAACACGGTGTGAATTTCAATTCGATGGGACATGTCTATCAGGGTGCGACCATTCCTTTTTCAAGACATGCGGTGATCATTCATTTAGGGAACGGCTATGCGACGCTTAGATAAAGGCTTCTTTCTGCTTGACGCCTTATTGAGTGTTTTTATTGTCACGATCATCTGTATTCTGTGTTTTACGATCTTTGATCTGATGGACAGGTATGATCGCGGCTATAAAAACTATCAGACTTTATCAAATGATCACTATGTGAACATATTCAACTCTCTGCCTGAATGTGAGGAGTGTGAAGTCGATGAATATGATTAGAACCCTGGCCGGTTTATTTATCGTGGTTTCTGTCTTGCCGATAAGTGTTCTGGCATACCGCTTTACTGGCAATATTCCTTTTGAATATTCCGAGGTATCTGATGAACTGTGTCTCAATCAGCTAAGGGAGATCATGCTGATAAGCTATGATCTTGATTATGCCTACGATCGGCTGAGTTTCATCTATCAGAATAAGGAATTTACCTTATCGGAAGTCAATGAGAAGCTGATCCTGCAGCCGGGTACGCAGATCTATCTGACCAATTTTGATGAAGTTCATTTTGAAAGAAAGGATGGATGTATTTATGTCTGCTACAGCCGCAAAGGCCAGCATTACGAAAGGATCCTGTGCAAACAGTCAGGGATTCATATCGACGATTTTTCTGATTGTGCTTTGCGCGATGCTGAGCATAATAGCGGCGAAGAGTGATTATATCGCCAAAGCAGATGAAGTCTATCACAACCTGAGAGAATTTGAGGAACAGTTCGAAAGTGAAGCTCAGGTTATAAACTATGCCAAATGCGTACTGATCAGAAAAGAAGAACTCGAGGATTTCAATATCGGCGGCATAAACGTCACAGTCTATCAGGATCATGATGGCTATGTCTTGCATTATCTGGATTATGTAATGAATTTAAGTGTTTATGAAGATCAGATTATTGCCTTCAATGTGCATCGCTAAATCGCTTGCGAATATTTATCAATTTGAGACAATGGTTTTAGATTTATGGAGGCAGCTCATGGCAAACACATCAGTTATTCACGCTTGCATTGATATTCAATAACATATTTTGCAAATCCATACCCGCCTATTCTAAAATAGAAAAGTAAAAAAAGAAGGGGTACAAAAAATGTTAAACTGTACAGAAATCAAACCCGGAACATGTTTCACCTGGGAAAATGAGTTATATCAGTGCATCGATATTCAGCTAAATAAGACAGCGATGGCCAAGATGAAGGTCAAGGTCAAAGTCAAACAGCCTCGTACTGGTGTCGTCAAGGAATTATCGCTGATCGGTTCTGATCAGGTTGGCGAAGCACATATCGATAAAAGACCGATGCAGTTCTTATATGATTCAGGAGATATGGAAGTCTTCATGGATTCAGAAACCTTTGAACAGATCGAAATACCGAAAGAGCGTCTTGACTGGGAAAGCAAGTTCCTGATTCCGAATCTCGATGTCAATATCACTGTCTATGAAGGTGAGATCTTAGGCGTCATGCTTCCGGATAAGGTCGATCTAGAACTGGTCGAATGTGAAGCAGCTGTCAAAGGCAATACCGCAACCAGTGCTTTGAAGAACGCGGTGACGGAAACCGGTTTGCAGGTCAAGGTACCATTATTCATTGAAAATGGTGAAAAGATCACAGTTTCAACGATCGATGGCAAGTACTGCGGACGCGCATAGTTATAGAGAATTTGAAAAGCCACATCACGTGGCTTTTGCTGTCTCTTAAGATCGTTTATAACGGTCTTTTTCTTTTGTCTTATTGCGAATCTGATGTAGATAATATTAATAATCATCAGAATCAAATCAGTCTATAAGACGATTAAATAAGCTTTAAACTTAACTCTTTAACAGCTTGGCGATGCTGTCGGCAGCGATCGCGCCGTCATTGCAGGCAGTTACGACCTGGCGCAGATTCTTGACGATGCAGTCGCCTGCCGCATAGATGCCCTTGGCTTTGGTGGCCATATTTTCATCAGTGATGACATAGCCTTTTTCATCAAGCAGTTCAGCTGGCAAAAAATCAGTGATCGGATCAGCACCGATGTAAGGGAAGATGCCGCTGCATGGCACTGTGGTGATCTCATTGCTGTCGACATTTCTGATCTTGAGACCGACGATGCGATCATCTTCAATGCACAGTTCTTCCGGCAGGGATTTGGTGATGATCTCAATCTTTTCGTTGGCTTTGACTTTCTCAACGATGCTTTCTTCCGCTCTGAAGACATCACGGCGGATGATGATCGTTACCTTCTTAGCCAATGAAGCAAGATAAAGTGATTCCTCCAAGGCTGAGTTGCCGCCGCCGACGATGGCGACTTCCTTGTTGCGGTAGAAGAAACCGTCGCATACGGCACAATAGGAGATACCCCGGCCGGTAAACTCGTTGGCACGAGGCAGATCAAGTGTTCTTTCCTTGGTGCCGGTCGCCACGATCAGAGCCTTGGCTTCGATCTGTGTGCCATCTTTGAGGAAGACTTTCTTGAGATCGCCATCTTCGATTCTGGTTACTTCGCCAGAGACCAGCTCAGCGCCGAATTTGACCGCGTGTTCGCTGAGTGTCGTGGCCAGTTCAAGTCCCGAAATCTCTTTGATTCCAGGGTAGTTTTCTATCTGATAGGTCTTGGATAATTTGCCGCCGTTGACAGCAGCTTCAAGAATCAGGGTTTTAAGATTTGCACGGGATGCATAGATGGCAGCTGTAAGTCCGGCAGGACCGCCGCCAATGATAATTACGTCATATTGTTTATCCATGTTAACGCCTCTATATCGTGATTATATCACGTGCTCTTGCATTTCCACGTACCATTTGCCCCGGTCATAGTAGAGGTGTCTGATGCGATTGGCTGAAAACATGCAGGTATAGCGAAGACCGGAACCGCCAGTCTTCAATGAAGAGCGGGGACAGACCTCTTTGATGCGCAAAATCGGGATTCTTTTTTCTTCATCCCATAACAGATATAAAGGTTTCATGTTTCCCGCCTTGTCATTGAGACAGATCACATCGACGTATTTTCTGATCATCTGTATCTTCTTTCTGTCTTCATTATACTTGAAAAAACATCAAGTTCAAGAATGAAAATTGAATAAAAATCAAGTTTATAATATAATCTAAACAGAAGGATGGATCATAAATATGGAATTCAAAGATAATCTCCGTTATCTGCGCCGCAGCAATAATATGTCGCAGGATGAACTCGCTGATAAACTTGGCTACAAGTCTTTTACGACAGTTCAGAAATGGGAAGACGGTACAGCTTTTCCAAGAGTGAAGACACTCAATAAGATCGCTGAGATCTTTGATGTCGATGTTGATCATCTGCTCAATATAGATCTGAAAACCATCAAGGTTCCTGTTCCGGTGATTGGCGAGGTCAAGGCCGGTTATGATATGTATGCGAATGAAGATATCTATGGCTATGAGTATTGCAATAACGAGGAGTATGGCCCAGGCGAATACTTCTATCTGAAGGTCAAGGGCGATTCGATGATCGATTTAAGGATCGGTGAAGGAGATATCGTCTATGTGCGCAAGCAGAATTATCTCAATGACAAGGACATCGGGGTCTTCTTACTCGACAATAATGAAGTGACGATCAAAAAAGTCCTTTATAACAATAATTCTCTGACTTTGCGGGCAGCCAATCCTGCTTATCCTGATCGAAAGTTCAGACCGGATGAGGTCAAGATCTTAGGCAAGGTCTTGCATAATAAGGTGCTTTTCTGATGCGCAAACGTCTGTTTATCTATTATGCCTGCTGTACAGGCATCTATCTGGCTTTATTTCTGCTGGAACTGTTTGTCTTTGATCCGCTTCTGGAGTTTATCGGCAACACCTATTTCAAACATCTTATGGTTTATGTCGTATTATTGCTGATAATAAATCCAATACTTGTAAAACTGATAAGTGAAAAGCTGAGTATAGCTCATATCAGCAAGGGTGACGAACGCTCGTTATAGTCACCTTTTTTCATTAATGATAAAATATTATCCGTATGAAGATCGCAATGGTGGCCGGAGGTTCGGGAGGACACATCTATCCCGCTCTGGCTTTGGCAGAAGCATTAAAGGAAAGAGGACATGAGATCACCTTCATCGGATCCAAGGACCGGATGGAGAAAGATGTCATTCCGGCTAAGGGTTTTGATTATATCGGTCTTGATGTGTTCACGACCAGAGGTTCCATCTTTCAGAAGATCAGAAGTATCCTTTCGATCATAAGGGCTTATTTTAAATGTCTTGGTCTTCTGAAGGGCTATGATCTGGCCATCGGTTTTGGCAACTATATCTCGATCCCGGTGATGCTGGCAGCGATCAAGCTGAAAATAAAAACCATCATCCATGAACAGAATTCTTTTGTCGGCCGGGCTAACAGGCTGCTGGATAAAAAAGTCGACCTGATCATCGGCTGCTATGAAGAAAATAAAAAGCAGTTTGCCAATCCCAATATCAGGATCTTAGGCAATCCGCAGTCATCCAAGGCCTATCATCTTGAAAAAGATCCTGAGGTCATCGCAAAACTCGGTCTGGATCCAAAAAAGAAGACCGTGGTCATCTTCATGGGTTCTTTAGGCTCAGCCAGTGTCAATGAAAAACTGCTTGATTATTTCAAGCTCACTGATGGATCCTACCAGATCATTTTTGCGACCGGTTCATCGCATTATGAGAAGATGCTTAAAGAAGTAAAACAGAGCGATTACCTCAAGGTCTATGAAAGGATCGATGGGGTAAATGTGATGAAGAATGCGACTTTGCTGATCTGCCGTGCGGGTGCGACAACGCTTTCCGAGATCTGTGCGATCGGCATTCCGTCTATTCTTATTCCTTCGCCATATGTGCCTAACAATCATCAGTACTATAATGGCAAGGCGCTGTGTGATAAGAATGCAGCGGTCATGATTGAAGAAAAGGACTTGAGCGGCGCGAAACTTAATGATACTGTAAATGAGCTGCTTAATGATGAAAAACGGCTTAAACAGCTTGCGGATAATGCTCTTAAACTTGGCAATCCTGAGGTTTTGAGTGATATTATTATAGAAATAGAAAAGATATGATCAGAAGTTTTTTGCGACAGCATGGTGAATACCATGATGATAAATGTTTTAAAGACCTTACAACACTGAAAATGGGCGGTCACATCGCTCATTTTGTCATGCCTGATTCTGTTGATGAACTCAAGGTCATAATTGCCTTTCTCAAGAATAATCACGTTCCCTATAAAGTGATCGGCAACGGTTCAAACCTGATCTGCGGGGAAAGTGATTATCCCGGTGTTGTGATCAGTCTCAAGAAACTGTGCAGCTATGAGATCCATGAAAATGAAGTCTATGCGCAAGCCGGGGTAATGGTTCCGGCTCTGGCGGCTGTTTTAGGCAAGAAGGGCTTAAGCTGTCTGGAGTTTGCTTCAGGCATACCGGGCTGTATTGGCGGTCTTGTCTACATGAATGCCGGTGCCTATAAAGGCTCGATGTCGGATGTCGTCAATGAAGTGCTCGCTTTAAAAGATGATGAACTGGTATGGCTTTCACGTGATGATCTGGCTTTTTCTTATCGCCATTCCATTTTCTGTGATCATCCGCACTGGGTGATCGTGGCAGCCAAACTGAAGCTCTTGAAAAAAGACGCACAGGAGATCGAAGAACTGATGGCTGACCGTTTGCGCCGCCGCAAGGAGACCCAGCCTTTGGATAAACCGAGTGCGGGTTCCTGTTTCCGCAACCCGGAAGGCACCTACGCCTGGATACTGATCGATGGCATCGGCTTCCGCGGCCATCAGGAGAACGACGTATCGGTATCTGACAAACATTC
>CADCOR010000120.1 GCA_902803055.1 uncultured Erysipelotrichaceae bacterium | reverse complement strand
TCACCTGATATCATACTTGAAGGTGAAGTAGAAGGCGGCATCACAAGAACGATGTGGCTGTTTGCCGACTATAATGCACTTCCAAAAATAATCGGACCAATGCGCAGTGCCCGTCCGCCTTTTGTAAGATTCTCTGAACTGTTTGATGCGATCTACATTCACTGGGGGCAGAGTGATTCGGCAGGTTCGTATATTGGTGCCAGAGAAGTAATTGCCCAAGATGGCGTCGATAATATCAATCAGCTGCAATATCGCGGTCAGGTCGATCTGTTTGGACGCAACAAGGAAAGAGATGTGGCGATCGAACATACCGGTATCGTCTATACTAAGAATCTGCCGCAGGCAATTAAGGAATACGGTTATCGAACGGAACGTAATCCTGACCATTTCACCAATTTTGAGTTTACCGATGAAGATACGACTGTAAGCAATAATGTCTGCAATGATATTGTAATTACGATCTCTGATCGCAGCTGGGTCAAACACTGGACATATTCAGGAAGCGATCAGCTGTATCATACTTCCGATTTTGAGAATAATCTGAGCCGAAAGAACATCATCATTCTTTATGATTACACAGAATATATTACAAAACCGGGTGCGCATTTCTCTTATTGCAACTATGGCTTAGAAGCCGGTGAAGGCAAATATGCGACCATGGGAACAATCATGGATATCAAATGGGCGGTTGAAGATGGCAAGTTTGTCATAAGAGATATGAATGATGAAATAATCTCTTTAAATCGCGGCAAGACTTATATTGCCTGGATTTCTTCAAATCTAGGCGGATCAATTGAGATAAACTGATTTTAAAGGAATTAATAAGATGAAATACGGCGAATCAACATTTGATATTCTCTATCTGCTGTTTGCGATATGCAGCGGAATTTATATGCTTAATAAGGCACGTAATTCGATTCAGAAAAAGATGGGGCTGGCCAGTCTGATTCTTGGCTGCGGTGACGCTTTCCATCTTGTGCCGAGAGTTCTAAATTATTTTGTGGCTGCTGATTTTACAGCCGCTTTAGGCGTAGGCAAACTGATCACTTCTATTACAATGACTGTATTTTATTTTCTTATGTATCAGATCTATCTTGGCTATTATCATGAGGAAGAAAATAAAGGCCTGACTAATGTTTTGTTTGCTTTGGTCGCAATCAGGATACTGTTATGCCTGCTGCCACAGAACGGCTGGTTAAGCAACAGTTCTGATATGACCTGGGGCATCATCCGCAATATGCCGTTTGTTTTGATTGGTGCTGTCATCTGTTATCTTTATTATCAGAAAAGGAATGCTGATAAAATCTTTTCTAAAGTCTGGCTGTATGTGCTGTTATCATTCCTGTTCTATATACCGGTTGCCGTTGGGGCAGGGGTCTTGCCGATGTTAGGCATGCTGATGCTGCCAAAAACGATCTGTTATATTCTGCTGATTATCTGTTTTTTGAAAGCTTGTATATAATCAATTGTCAAAGGAGATTTCATGACGAATTTAAATGAAGAATTAAATGTTATAGAAACAGTTGAACTTACAATTGCTAATCCAAAAGTTGGAACAATTATAAACTGCTCTGATCCGGCTAATGGTGAAGATCAGAAACCTGTCCCTGTCGTTACAGTCGGAAGTGATTTATACAGTGTTGCGAAAGTCACATTTGATAATGATGAAAGAGATCAGGTCTACTGGCGTGATTATGCAACTCTTTGCTATTACGATGATGTCATAGTTGAAAAGGATAAGAAATATACAGTCTTTGGCAAGATCGTTGCCGCTGAAGGCTATCGCTTTTATGATCCGATCAATCTGATCGTCAATGGCGAAGAACTGTTCCCTGATGCGACTGAAGATTATTCTCTTGCAGGAGATGAATTCTGCTTCTATGCTGATGTAGATTCTGCTTCTGAATAATTTCAACGTATACAAAAAATATATGCTCTCGCATATATTTTTTATACTGTTTTTTACTGATCTTCTTTAGCCATCTGTTCCGGTGCCGATACACCTAACAGATCAAAGGCATTTTTAAGTGTTATCTTGGTAGCTTCTGCCAGATTCAGTCTTTCGTTTGTTAATTCCGGATTATTCGGATCATTGATCTTGCAGGCACCATAGAAGGAGTGGAAACAGGTCGCAACTTTCTGGATGTAGTTGCAGATTTTATTTGGACTTCTGGTCTCAGCAGCATCAGCTACGACATCGGTAAAAGTTGATAACAGTTTTAAGAGATCTATTTCTTTGGAATCATTCAGACAAGTGTAATGATCCTGTTTCTTCGCTTCCTGCTTAGCCTGCCTTAAGACAGAACAGATACGGGCATAGGCATACTGTGCATAATAGACCGGATTTTCATTTGACTGGGTTCTCGCTAAGGTGAGATCAAAATCAAAGTGGGTATCCAGAGCTTTTGATAAGAAGGTATATCTTGCCGCATCGACACCGACATCGTCACACAGTTCTCTTAATGTGATCGCGTTGCCGGTACGCTTTGACATCTTGACTTCTTCACCATTTTCAACCATTCTGACCATCTGACAGATATCGACCTGCAGATTATCTCTTGGATAGCCTAAAGCTTCCATAGCGGCTTTCATTCTTGGAATATAGCCATGGTGATCTGCGCCCCAGATATTTACCAAAAGGTCATAGCCTCTTTCATATTTATAGATATGATTGGCGATATCCGGTGTCATATAAGTGTAATAGCCATCAGATTTCTTTAAGACACGGTCTTTATCATCGCCGTATTTGGTTGCTTCAAACCAGATCGCTCCATCTTTTTCATATAAAAGACCCATTTCGTTCATCTTGGCGACAGCTTCTTCAACTTTTCCTTCATCAGTGATCCATTGTTCGGAGATCCAGGAATCAAAGCCGCAGCGATAGTAGGCGAGGTCTTTTCTGATTCTTTCCAGTTCCAGCTCTTTTCCTAAAGCTTTTAAGGCGAGTACTGCTTCTTCTTCAGGCATCTTGAGATATTTATCGCCATCTTTTTCTTTGATCGCTTTGGCGATTTCAATGACATCAGGTCCATGGTAGCCATCTTCAGGAAGTGTAAAATCCAGTCCGAACAGTTCTCTGTATCTGCCTAATAAGGATTTGCCAAGATTCATCATCTGCGCTCCAGCGTCATTGATATAATATTCACTTGTTGCCTTATATCCAGCGGCATTCATGATCCTGACACAGGAATCACCCCAGGCAGCACCACGGGCATGGCCACAATGCAGCGGTCCGGTAGGGTTAGCTGAGACATATTCTTCCAGAACTTTAAGACCTTTGCCGTGATCGGAATGGCCATATTTATCACCAGCTTCAATAATGGTATTGATGATATCAGCCATCGCATCTTTCTTAAGCCAGAAATTGATGAAACCAGGTCCGGCGATATCAATTGAATTTGCATCAGGAAGATCTTCAAGAAGCTTAGCCTTGATCTCTTCAGCGATCTGATGAGGATTTCTTTTGAGGATCTTGGTCAGACGCATAGCAATATTAGTGGAGTAATCGCCATTGCTGTTATCTTTAGGGATCTCGACCATGACAATACTGTCGTCTTCAATGTTGAATAAATCTTTAATAACTTTCTTTATAGAGCTGAGAATCTTCTCTTCATTATTCATTATGGATGCCTCCCATGTACTTATTGATTTTATCATAATTATAATGAAAATATTTTCAGAAAATATTGTAAAAAAACTGTTGACATATTTACAATAATTTCATTACAATAAAAGCAGTTACAAACTTTGAAGTAAACAGTATCGGCAATGATGCAGCCAAGAGAGTTCGTGTCTGGTGTAAACGAATGTGCTAGTTGTTCGAGAATACATTACTGAGTTGAATATCTGAATATAGTAGGGTATTCCGGGAGGTCCCGTTACAGACGATGGCCATGATGGTGGCCTGAAGAGACTTATGCAGCAATGTATATGTGAAAAAAGGTGGTAACACGATCAATTCGTCCTTGTACAGGACGTTTTTTTGTCTAAGGAGAAAAGCGATGAAAAAGTTATTAGTTGTCTTATTGTCATTACTTACCGTATTTGCCTTGTGTGCCTGCAGCTCCAATGGTGGAGGAAACAGCGAAGGTGATGGAGGAGAAAGCAAAACCTTCCATGTAGGTGTCGTTCAGCTGGTTCAGCACGAAGCTCTGGATGCAGCTACTAAAGGTTTTACAGATGCTTTAAAAGAAAATCTGGAAAATGTTGAAATCGTTGAGCAGAATGCCGCTGGTGATTCAGCTACCTGTTCGACAATTGCTCAGGGCTTTGTCAACGATGGTGTTGATCTGATCATGGCTAATGCGACACCAGCTTTACAGGCTGCTGTATCTGCGACCGGTGATATTCCGATTTTAGGTACTTCGGTAACTGAATATGGTGTAGCTCTTGGCATTGAAAACTTCTCCGGAACTGTCGGCAGCAATGTCTCCGGTACTTCTGATCTGGCTCCGCTTGATCAGCAGGCTCAGATGATCCTTGATTTCTTCCCGGAAACCAAGACTGTCGGTATTGTCTTCTGTTCCAACGAAGCCAATTCCAAATACCAGGTTGAAAAAGTCAGTGAATACCTGGAAGGCAAAGGCGTCAAAGTTGTTGCCTCTTCATTTACGGATTCCAATGATATCGCCTTTGTAACGGAAAGCTTGTGCGATCAGGTCGATGCCTTATACATTCCTACAGATAACCAGGCAGCAAGCTGTGCAGAAACGATTGCCAGCATCGTCTTGGAAAAGAAGATCCCGACTTTTGCCGGTGAAGAAGGCGTCTGCAAGGCCTGCGGTGTGGCTACATTAACCATTGACTACTACAACTTAGGTGTTGAAACAGGCAAGATGGCTGCCAAGATCTTGAAGGGTGAAGCTGATATCAAGGATATGCCGATTCAGTACTTCCCTAATCCGGTCAGAAAAGCCAACAAGACTGTCTGTGATTTATTAGGAATTGAAGTTCCAGCAGGATTTGAAGTTATTGAATAGTTTATTATGATCACATTAGGAAATCTTATCTCGCGTATTCCCGGCGGTGTTGCCCAGGGTCTGATCTGGGGCATCATGGCTTTAGGAATATATATAACTTTCAGAGTCTTAAAAGAGTCAGACCTTACGGTTGATGGCTCTTTTACTACTGGTGGAGCAACCGCGGTCATGCTGATAACATCAGGCATCAATCCTTGGCTTGCGATCATCATTGCTTTTCTTGTAGGCATAGTTGTCGGTACGACGACCGGCCTCATTCATACTAAATTAAAGATTCCGGCAATCCTTTCCGGTATTCTTGTGCAGTTTGGCTTATATTCGATCAACCTGCATATCATGGGCATGGTTGCGAATGTATCCTGCAATCCGACAAAAAACAATGTCCTGCTGACGATGCGCAATATTCCGATGGCTATTCTGATCGGTTCCATCACAGCTATTGCCTTAATTTCCATTCTTTACTGGTATTTTGGTACCGAACAGGGTTCAGCTATCCGCGCCAGCGGCAACAATGAACACATGGCATTAGCTCAAGGCATCAATGTCGATAATATGAAGATCATCGGCTTTGCCTTAGGCAATGGTCTGGTTGCTTTAGCCGGCGGCCTGATGGCACAGTATCAGGGCTTCTCTGATATCAACATGGGACGTGGTGCGATCGTTATCGGTTTAGCCGCTATCATCATTGGTGAAGTCTTATCAGAGATCGTCTTCCCGAAAGGCTGTTCTTTCTATCTGAGACTTTTATTTGTCATTATCGGCGGTATCGTCTACTATCTGATCATGATCGTCGTCTTATGGCTCAAGGTCGATTCCAATGACCTGAAGCTGGCTACGGCTATTATCGTCATGCTGGCGCTGGCGATTCCTAATTTCAGGAAGGGGAAATAAAATGTTAAGAATAGAAAATATAAAGAAAACATTTAATCCCGGCACGATCAATGAGAAAAAAGCACTTAATGGTGTAGATCTGGTGCTCAAAGATGGCGAGTTTGTCACGGTCATAGGTTCAAATGGTGCAGGCAAATCAACTCTGCTCAATGCCATAGCCGGTACCTGGTTTGTTGATGAAGGAAAGATCTTTATCGATGATGTCGATGTCACAAATCTGACAGAGTTCAAAAGAGCCCGTTATATCGGCCGTGTTTTCCAGGATCCGATGATGGGTACAGCTTCTGATATGTGGATCGAGGAAAACCTGGCTTTAGCTCATCGCCGCGGCCGCAAAAGAGGACTGGCGCAAGGCATCACGCCTGATGAACGAGCTACATTCAAGGCTCTGTTGAAAGAGTTCAATCTTGGCCTTGAAGATCGTCTGTCCACTAAAGTCGGCTTATTGTCAGGTGGCCAGAGACAGGCTCTGACGCTGATCATGGCAACTTTGCAGCAGCCAAAGCTTCTGCTGCTTGATGAACATAC
>CADCOR010000119.1 GCA_902803055.1 uncultured Erysipelotrichaceae bacterium | reverse complement strand
GGTGTTCGAAGCCTGCTACTGGGCTTGCTACAACAATAAATGGGTGGCTATTAAAGCTAATGAAGTAAGAATTGAATGGATCGGCGAGTGAACCTTCCATAAGCTAAAGACTTATAGGAGGTTCACATCTTACTTCTGACAGCAGAAGATGCCTTCGGAATTTACATTATTAACACTTGTTTCTGTATACAGTGAAGACAGTCTTTCCTCAAGACTCTTTTTGGTTTCAAATGGCGGGGTAAAGAAACCTTTTGGAACATAGAGATGTTTTACAAAGAAATCAGTACGGGCGAATTCTTCGCTGATATAGAAACAGCCGCAGAAGATGCCGCCTTTCTTTAAGACACGATAAGTTTCGTCATAGGCTGCATCCTTATCAGGAAAAGCGTGGAAGCCGTTTAAGGAAAGGACGATATCGAAGCTTTCATCTTCAAAAGGCAGCTTGCCGACATCGCCTTGCACAAAAGTGATATTGTCGATGTTCATGACTTCAGCTCTTTTCCTGGCGTTGTTCATCATGTCAGCGGAATAATCAAGGCAGGTGATTTCAGCCTCTTTGAGGGTTTGGTAGACAGGCATGGTGAGCACACCGGTACCGACCGGTACTTCCAGCAGCTTTCCCTTAAAGTCATCAGGTATCGGGGCAAGAGCGTCATTGATCCACTTGGCAGCCATTTCCTTATTGAGTCCCCAGATGATCGAATCCATTAATTTGCCGATCAGGGTTGAACGGGTGATGATGCCATCATAGAAGCTTCCTATACCGCCTAACTGTTTATATGATTTCTGAATATCTTCGTGTCTGTCCTGCATATGTCTTCCTTTCTTATCTTCCTGCTGCTTAATACAGTAAAAGAAAAGATCTGTTTAAGCACAGATCTGAGTTATCTTAGTTTTGCGTCAATGACATGATCAATACTTTTCAGATCATTGACAAGCTGTTTAGGGACGATGCTGTCATGGGTAGCGATCTCGGTATCCAGCCGCCATACCTCTCCTTCATCTGGCCGGATATGATTTTCCGCATGGAAAAGGTGATGGGCGGACAGAAAATCATTGATCTTTTCCGGTTCACCATATTCATCCATCAGGACTGTAATCTTGATGATGTTCAACGGCCGGATATAGTTGAAGATCGGTGAGATGAGACCAATAGCCAGGGTCAGAACAGAGGAGATGATTCCCATGTAGTACATGCCGCAGCCAAAGCACATGCCGATGGCACCGGTCGCAAAGACACCGGCGGCAGTTGTCAGACCTTCGATCTTGCCGCGGCGTTCAAAAATGATACCGGCTCCCAGGAAAGAAATGCCTGAAACAGCACCAGCTGCGATACGTGAGGCATCGATCCTGTCTGAATCCATAAATCCGTATTTGGAGATGATCATCAGCAGACAGGTCGAAAGGGCAACCAGTACATGAGTTCTTACACCGGCTTCCTTAAAACTGCGGTGTCTTTCATATCCGATAATGGTCGCTGACAACATCGCAGCCAGAATTCTGTATAGCCATTCTATATCAAATGAGTTCATGATTATTCCTTAATTCTATTATAGCTTCTATCAATTATTAATGTTCATAAAAGATCGTGAAGCGATGCTTATCAGGAACAGCTAAAGGGAAACATTTCTTGTTCAGATAGACATTGCTTAAGGAAGGACAGCTGTTTAAAGAAGTCAGATCTGTGATCTTATCACAACTGAGATGCAGTGTTTTCAAAGCGGGGAAGTATTTCAGCAGTTCAAGAACGGCATCTGAACAGCCGTTGAGATATAATTCTTCCTTATCACATTTGGTCAGATCGTAATATGTGAGTGCCTTGTCTGAAAGCTCTGTGGCTTCACGCAAAGCTGCATAATCATCAGCTTCAAGTTCGATAGTTTCAAACAGATCTTCCTGACCAAGCTGTTCCAGGATTGCCTGGGCAATTGTATCATTCTCGATCGTGACATTTTCTTCCGGTTTTTCTTCTATGACGATCTGTTCAGGAACATTTTTACCCGGCAGCCATTTATCAAAATAGCCTTTCTGCAAGCCATAAAGGGCAGCTCCCAATAAAAGAATAGCTAACAGGGATAAGACAAACAGGAAATTCCAGATAGAGAAATGGCGGCGATTGACCATACTGCTTTCATAACCGCTGCCATCACCGATCAGTTTCTGATCAAGTCTGCTGATGAGATCATCGAGACTGTTTATTTCTTCATATTCTGCTAATTGAGGATGTTTTGAACCATCAAGTGAATAATTGATGATATTCTTGCCATAACTGATGCCATTGACCAGTTCGTTTTCGCAATAGACAGAATTCATCGAATTCTGCGAAACAAAGATCAGGGCACTGTCACAGCCTTTCATATGAGCTTCAATGTAGTGCGGCCATTCACTGCCCGGGGCAATGCCTTCGTCATACCAGACGCGGTAGCGGCGTTTGAAGAGTTCTTCGATCAGAGGCAGAACAATACCCGAATCCCGATGGGAATAGCTCACAAAGATATATGGTTCCTTGCCTTCATAGGCCGGTGTTCTGATGAGCTCAGCCATTGATCACGACCTCGATTCCTTTATCTAATAATGCATCGCCATAATTTATCATGTCTTGCGAAAGATACACTCTTTGAATCGTATCCGAGGCAAGGATCGCATCGATTGAAGAGAGCCTGGGATTATTGGCTATGTCGATCTGTCTGACTCTGATATCTTCCAGGCCTTTAAGCTCAGTGAGATTCATGCCGTTGAAATTCAGCTTATCGATCGTCTTGCCGGAAAGATAGACGAGATCTTCTTGTTTGTAGGAAGTGAAATCAAGATACTCAGTATTTTCAAGATGGCTTAACTGATAAGCAGGTGAATTATAAAAACTGATCCTGTTTCTTATTACAAAGACAGCTGCAATAAACAAGATAAACGAGAGTGCCAATAAAGCGACAGTCAGAATCTTTCTTGTCTTGTTTTCTTCGAGGCGTTTCTGGCCTTCACCGGTAAATAATTCGCGTTCCTCATCATTCAGGATGGCGTCCATCAGATCTTTTTCGTTTCTATACATCGGTATATTGGCCAGCTGCATATCCATGCCATGACCCAGATCCTTATCAGTCAAGCGCAGACAGATCAGCTTCTTGCGGTTAGTAAAAGCGAAGTTGATGCTGTTGCGGAAATCGAGATCTTCCAAAGCCTCAGCTGATAAAACAAAAACGCAGAGCTTGGCGTTCTTGATGGCTGCCGAGATCTCCGTCGGCGTATGTTCAGTCTTGGAGTCAGCACAATCAAAATAGACCCTGATCTCTTTTTCAATCAGATCATTGGCCAAGGAGATTGTTTTAGCTGCATCTTTCTGATGGCAGCGCAGGAAAATATAATCTTCCGGTCCGCCATAGGATATGTATTCAAAATGTTTCATGACTGTTCGTATGGTACCAATTCATCTTCAAGCCGGATCAGGACCTCTATACCTTTTTCCAGAATAGAATCACTTATCAGTTCACGCTGCTCGTTACTGATGATAAGTTTCGAGATATTGCTTTCTAACAGAGCAGAGAGATCATTCAGAGCATCTGATCCGGATATATCAAGTGTTCCCAGATAAGGGAAGAACTCATCAACGCCTTCCAGCGAAGAAAAATTCTCGTCATTTATCTGCAGAGTGCTATTTACAGAAAGACCCTCAAGCTGACTGATTCTTTCGATGCCGCAGTCATTAAGCTGCAGTTCAGCGATTCTGGCTTTTTCAAGATATGGAATGAAAGAAAAAGGTGAAGCACCATTCAGGATGATGTTTCTGTAAGCAGTATTGTCCGCTAAAAAACTGTAGCTGTCTAAAGGATCAAGAATCAAAGATAAGTCATTAATACCGAAACTGTAGATCGAAGGCAGATGATCGATATGTCTGATCGCAGTACCTGCAGTGGAAAGGAAAGTGATG
The DNA here is from genome assembly GCA_902803055.1 of uncultured Erysipelotrichaceae bacterium. GTDB lineage: Bacteria > Bacillota_I > Bacilli_A > Erysipelotrichales > Erysipelotrichaceae > Colivicinus. Next base: position 543 of record CADCOR010000119.1, on the reverse strand, counting down.
TTTGTGTTTTCGATTCCGGAAAGATCATTTACATTGCGACAGCCGCTAAGATCAAGTTCCTTAAGCTTTCCTGTCACAAATAAGGGACTTAAATCTGAAACAGGAAGATCAGCTAAATTGACAATTGAGAGTTTTTCACAGTTCTGCAACCCTTCAAGGGAAGTGATGGGATTATTGGAGATATTGAGGATAGACAGATTAGACATCTGAGATAAGACCGAGATATCTGAAATGTTCTGCCCGGCCAGGGTCAGTCTTTTCAGATTAGGCAAAGAGCTTAAAGCTGAAATATCACTGATTGACCCATTTGAGGCAACACCATATTCTTCATCTGATACACCCATAGCAACTTCATATTCGCGAAGGATCGTATAATGCAAGCGGCCATCAGTTTGACTGTTGTCGATATTGATCGATCTGACAGTTGCCGGATCAGAAATGACAGTATCACCGACTACATGCAACGAAGTAATCTTGGCAAGATCTTCTTCACTTAAGCCTGCTAAGCCAAACTGTTCTAAAGGATCATATTCATCTGCTGGT
>CADCOR010000118.1 GCA_902803055.1 uncultured Erysipelotrichaceae bacterium | reverse complement strand
TTGTGCAGAACAAATTCTTTATCTGAAGAATTGATCAGAACGGCACGGCGGCTGATGACATCTTCTTGCGGATAGATAGTATAGTAAAGATCAAGTTTCAGTTTATTGACCGGATCTTCAAGATGAACGATCAGCGTTGAATCCGAGCCATAGGAAGAAGGCAGGTCTTTGATCTTGAGATCTTCCTTGACGATCTCATGAGAAACATAGAGAAAATCACAGGTGAAGGAAAGATCGTCTTCGATCTCGATCGATGCTTCCTTGAAATCACCATTGCCATAGCTTCCGTACTCTAAGGGCAGAGAATCAAGCGTATATTCATCGTCGGTTTTTTCATCATAGATGATGGTGTCACCATATTGAATGCAGCGCTTCAGACAAAGAGCTTCAAAGTCAGAAATGAAACAGCGATCACCATAGTGGACGTGCTGCAGATGTCTGAATTTATCAGCGTAAAACATATAGGAAGTGTTAGCGGTGTTTAACAGAAAAACATTATCTTTGATCTCAATTGTCTGCATGGCAATACCTTCTCTTCTATTCATATTCTATCTCATTAAAGTATACTTTAGAGTAAAATATGTAAGGAGGACAAACCTATGTATAAAACAGAAGAACTATTCGATTTGGAACATACAATCTGTAAAAAATATCTGCAGGAGTGCGAGTATCCCTGGGAAGCTCTGCCTTTAATCAAAAAGTTTATCAAAGAACTGATCGAAGATCTCGATAAAAGTGAATATAAAGAAGCAGGCAAGGATGTCTGGGTACATAACAGCGTCAAGATTGCCCCGACTGCCTCACTCAACGGCCCATGCATCATCGGCAAAGATACCGAGATCAGACCGGGCGCCTACGTCAGAGGCAACGTCATCGTTGGTGAGGGCTGTGTCATCGGCAATTCCTGTGAATTAAAGAACGCCATCGTTTTTGATAAATCACAGATACCGCATTTCAACTATGTCGGCGATGCGATACTGGGCTTCCATGCGCACATGGGTGCCGGCTCCATCGTTTCCAATCTGAAGGCTGATGGCCGCGACATCATCATCAAAGACGGCAAGAAAAAAGTTGAAACGCACTTAAGAAAATTCGGAGCGATGATCGGTGACAATGCCGAGATCGGCTGCAACAGCGTCATGAATCCGGGTACGATCATTGGCCGCAACTCCAACATCTATCCGCTTGCCAGAGTCAGAGGCATCGTCCCTGCCAACTCTATTTTCAAAGACGAAGACAACGTTGTGGAGAAGAAAAAATGATCAAAGGGCTGATATTTGATCTGGATGGAACAACAATCGATACATTAAACGATATCAAAGAATCCTTCAATAAAGCATTAGAAGAATTCGGTTATTCCCGCAAGAGCCGTGACGAGATCAGGATGGGTGTCGGCCGCGGTTTCAGGATGCTGGTAAACGCCATCATACCTGAAGGGGTAAGCGAAGAAAAGAAGGAAGAGATCGCGGCAAGATATAAAAACATCTATCGCGAAAACTACTACAAGACATCTTTTGCTTACTCAGGCATGAATGAACTGCTTAAAGAACTGCAGGAACAGGGGATCAAACTGGCTGTCAATTCTAACAAGAGCGACGAATTCACAACCGAACTGATCAGAAGAAACTATCCTGACATCAGCTTTGTAGCGGTGATCGGTGCCAGAGAAGGTGTGCCTCACAAACCCGACCCAGCTACCGCTTTAGAAATAGCTGACATGATGAAGCTTGATCCTGAGGAGATCGCCTATGTTGGAGACAGCGACGTCGATATGATGACAGGCAAAAACGCCGGCATGAAAACGATCGGCGTGCTCTGGGGCTATCGCGATGAGAAAATTTTAAAAGAAAACGGCGCTGATCATACAGTCAAAACACCAGAAGAAATAAAATTGTATTTATAATAGATATATAGGAGTTATTAAAGGATGATCACCCTTAGAAGACTTACCGTTATCGCGTTCATGCCGCTGATGGCATGTGTTTTGCTGTACTTCGAAGCAAAAAGAGATAAATACAAAGATATTCCTGATCTTAAAAAACAGCTCTTCTTTGGTCTGGTCTTTGGCGTCTTTGCGATCATCTCCACCGAATTCGGTGTTCCGTATTACGGAGCCGTCATAAATGTACGTGATTCTTGTGCGGTCATGGCGGGTCTGTTCTTTGGACCGATCTCCGGTATTGTTGCCGGTCTGATCGGCGGTGTGGAAAGATGGTTCTCTACCTACTGGTCCGGCGGCTTTTTTACCAGAAGTGCCTGTGCCGTATCAACGATACTGACCGGTCTTATTTCCGCATATTTAAGAAAATATATCTATGAAGATAAAGTGCCGCACTGGTCACTGGCTTTTTTCACTACGGCATTCTGTCTGTCTATTCACATGCTGATGATCTTCATCACCAATGGCGAATACCTGCGCTATGCACTGGATTATGTCAAAGCCTGTGCGGTACCGATGATCACTGTCAACTCGATCACAGTCGGTCTGGCGTCTTTATTTATCGGGCGTATTGAAAACGACGTCTCGGAAGTGCGGCTGATCCCGACGGTTTCTTCACAATATCAGCGAGGCCTGATCGCCGTCGTCATCATCTGTTTCATACTCACTTCATCGATCACCTATTACATTGAACTTCAGGTATCAAAGAGCGATTACTTTGATATGATCGGCATGACCATGTATCAGACCTATCTTGATGCGACTGATGCTGTAAATGACAAGATGCTTAACACGGTCAGAGAAGTTGCGGAAGACTACTATATCGATCTGAAACAGATGGATATCGACTGGCTGGCCAAATATTATGGCGTCAGAGAGATCATGATCGTGGATAACGAAGGAACGGTCACCGATACGAATATGGAAGGCGGTCTCGGCTTCAATCTGCAGGATGACCCGGGCACCGAACAGCTGATGCCGGTTGTTACAGGCATTGAAGATATGTACGCAACCGAACTGAATGAAATAAACATCACTTATAAAACCAAGCGAGCCTTTGCGGCCATCAGGTTCCAGGACAGCACCGTCGTCATATCTTATGATGAAAACAAATACAACAGCATGGTCTATAAACAGCTGGAAAGAAGTACCAGCAATCGGACGATCGGTGAATCAGGATTCCTGCTTGTTGTAGACCAGGAAGACAGAATCATTACCGATAACGAATTCTATAAAGGCAAGACGCTTGAAGAACTTGGCATTGATTTCACGCAATACAAACCTGAATCTTTCCAATACAACGAAGTAAATTTTGATGGCACAGACTGTTACTACATTGGCGATGAGATATTCGATTATCGTTTCCTGGCTTTTGTACCGGTGAACGAAATGGATTTCTCCCGTTCAATGTCTACCTATCTGAACGCCTTCCTGCTGATGCTGATCTTTGGTGTTGAATTCGTTGCGACTTATTACATCACCAAGCGCCGCATCGTCAACAACATCGATAAAGTTAATGATTCCTTAGGCGAGATCACCAGCGGAAATCTGGAAACAGTCGTCAATGTCAAATCGGCTGAAGAATTCATATCACTGTCCAACGGTATAAACTCGACCGTTGATTCGCTGAAACTGTTTATCAAGGAAGCCAACGAAAGGATCGATGCCGAATTAAAAACAGCGAGAGCCATTCAGATGTCTTCGCTTCCGAATGTGTTCCCGGCTTTCCCTGATTATGCCGAACAGTTTGATCTCTATGCACTGATGGATCCAGCCAAAGAAGTTGGCGGTGACTTCTATGATTTCTATCTGATCGATGATGATACGATCGCCTTCTTAGTCGCCGATGTTTCCGGCAAAGGCATACCGGGGGCGCTGTTCATGATGCGATCAAAATCAACGATCAGAAGCTTTGCGGATGAAGGCATGAATCCAGCTGAAATTCTGACCGAAGCAAACAACCGTCTGTGCGACGGCAACGATGCCGGCATGTTTGTTACGGCCTGGATGGGCTTCCTCAACATGAAGACCGGTGAACTGACTTTTGCCAATGCCGGACACAACCTGCCGCTGCTGAGAAGAAAAGATGGCCAGTTTGAATACATGAAGATGCCGGCGGGCTTTGTCTTGGCAGGCATGAAAGGCATCAAGTACAAGCTTCAGAGCATTACCCTTGAACCGGGTGATGAGCTGTTCTTATATACCGATGGCGTCGTTGAAGCGACCAATCCGCACAACGAGCTCTATGGCGATCAGCGTCTGTATGACTGCCTCAACGCCAATATCGGCAAGAGTGCCGAAAATATCTGCAAGATCGTCAAAGATGATGTTGATGAATTCTACAAAGGTGCAGAACAGTTTGATGATATAACTGAAATGTCTTTCAAATTCACTTCATATCGGACTGAAGATTAAAGGTGCAGAACATTTATCAGTAAAGCCCATGAAAGACCATAGTAGGTCACGACCGCAACCAAGTCGTTGATCGTAGTGATGAAAGGTCCTGAGGCAACGGCCGGGTCGACGTTGATCTTGTCAAAGATGATCGGAACAACAGTACCGACCAGACTTGATACCAGCATCGCCGTCAGTAAAGCGATACCAACACAGGCTGATACCGCAAAGGAGAAGCCGACCGGATAGCCTTTCAGGAAATGAATATAAAGACCGATAAAGGTAAAAGATACTAGACCAAGCAGCAGGCCATTAAAGAAACCGACTCTGATTTCCTTAAAGACCAGCTGCATTTTTTCTTTGCTGGAAACTTTCTCATCCATCAGGACTCTGATCGTGACCGCCAGGGATTGGGTGCCGACATTGCCGGCCATATCTAAAACCAGCGACTGGAAACAGACGATGATGGCGATCTCTTTTACGACATCTTCAAAGATACCGACAACCGCCGAAACACCGATGCCTAAAACCAGTAAAGCAGCCAGCCAAGGCAGACGTTTCTTCATGCTTTCCAATAATGGTTCATGAAGATCTTCCTGTGAAGAAAGACCGCCGAGTTTAGCATAGTCTTCGGAGATCTCTTCAGAAACGATTTCGGTAATATCGGTCGCGGTGATGACGCCAAGCAGGTGCTGTTTGTCATCAAGTACCGGCAGAGAGTTTTCCGAATAATCGCGCAGATCTTCCAGGCGATCAACGATTTTTTCGTGGTCATATAAAACCGGATAGGAAGTCAGCACAAGCTCTGTAAATTTGTCTGATTCTCTGGCTTTGATCAGATGACGCAGATCAACGACACCGCAGAACAGATTATCTGAATCCACCACATAAAGCATGTCGATATTGTCGTTGTCTTCCGACTGCTTGATCAGTTCCCGCATCGCCTGTTTGACGGTGTAGTAGATATTGAGCTTTATGAAGTTGGTGGTCATCAAAGAACCGAGTTCATCATCGTCATAGGACTGGATCAGTCTGATCTCTTCTTCGGCCTGATCGTTCATGCGATCAAGGATGGCTTCTTCGACTTTATCATCGATCTGTTCGAGCAGATCGACGGCATCGTCACTGTCCATCTCTTCAACGATCCTGGCCGCATCTGCCAGCTTTATTTCTGAGATATATTTATCAACGTCGTATTTGACGTAAGAGAAAATTTCACCGACTCTTTCCGGGCCGATTGCCTTGTAAAGGTGTTTTCTTTCTTCCTGGCTTAAGGATTCCAGGGCATCGGCGATATCGCTGTCATGATAATCTTCCAGAGCCTCACTTAAAGTCACATCATCCGCAGTATCTTTAATCAAAGAAATGATTTCAGCGACGTTGTTCTGATTGTTTTCATTATTCATGGCAGTACACCTCCAAAAGGACAAATTCATTATAATATTAATGTGATAATTTTTACTGATGTTGATGGCACATTATATGACTATCAGACAAGACTTTCACCCAAGACTGTAACAGCGATCAAAACGATGCGCAGAAACGGTCATCGGGTCTATATGGTCACCGGACGATCCAAAGCCGAAAACAAGAAAGAGATCTGGGACATTGGCTTTGACGGAATGATTGGCGGAAACGGTTCCTATATCGAAGATAACGGCAAAGTCCTGATGCATAAGACGATCACTTATGAACAGTGCAAGAGGATCGTCGACTGGTGTCATGAAAAAGGGATCGAATTCTATGAGGAATCAAATAATGGGCTATTTGCCTCAGAAAACTTTAAAGAAGCATCGCGCACACCTTTAAAGAAATATATGCTAGGGAAAGGCTACAGCGAAAAGCAGCTGGAAGATGATGAAAGCATGCTGGAGATCCACGGTCTGATCGAAGGCGCTGAGCTCTATCGCGACGATTTGAACAAATTCTCTTTCATCATTAAAGACCCCAGCGACATTCTCGAAGCAAAAGAAAAGTTTCCGGATCTGAATGTCGGAACCTGGGGCGGACAGGATGAAGAAGCGCTGTTTGGTGACTTTGGCATCAAAGGCGTCGATAAAGCTGAAGCGATAAAAACGCTGCTGGAATACCTTGGTGCGAACAGAAAAGAAACGATCGCAATCGGTGATGCAGCGCCGGATATACCGATGCTGAAGTATTGTGAAATCGGCATTACCTTCAATTCGGGCGGCGAAGAGATCAAAGCCATAGCTGATTACATAAGCGATGATGTAGATAAAGACGGCTTCTATAAAGCCTTTGAACATTTTGGATTATTAGAAAGGAACAGTATGAAACAGAAAATTGAAAGCACTAAAGCACCTGCAGCAATAGGTCCTTATTCACAGGCTATTGCTACCGACGGCCTGATCTTCGTCTCCGGACAGCTGCCGATCAACGCTGAGACCGGCCAGATGGCTGAAGGTATCAAAGAACAGACCAGACAGTCGCTGGAAAATAT
>CADCOR010000117.1 GCA_902803055.1 uncultured Erysipelotrichaceae bacterium | reverse complement strand
GCCAGATAATCATCATCTTCAAGATCTTCTTCATCATCCGATTCATCGATCAGATCGATGTTTACCGCATTCAGCCAGTCATAGAACTGATCGATCTCATCATCATTCATCTCAAAGCGATCCAAGGCATTGACGACATCAGACTGGACGATATCCACACCCTGTTTATTCATCTCGACCAGATCATTCTTCAGATCTTCGATATCGTTATATTTCTTCTTTAAGCCTAAAGATGACTTCTTCTGTTTTTTGACAGCCTTGATCTCATTTCCGGAAGCAGTAACGACTTTCTTGACGTTCTCCTTCTTGGAAGCTTTCTTTTCAGCTGTTTCTTTCTTTTCTTCCTTGACTGCTTTTTTTACTGTTTCCTTACTGACTTTTTCCAGTTTTTTAGGAAGCGGCTTTACAGCCTGTTTCTTTTCCTTTTTCTTTTCTTCAGTCTTTTTCTTCAGATCTTTAACTGTTTTAGCGGCAACAACTTTAGAGAGTTTCTGAGCCTTTTGCGGTTTCTTGTCCGCTTTGGCAGCTTTAACTTCTTTATTGACTTTATTCGCTGTCTTCTTGACTTCTTTTTTGACCTTCTTTACTTCTTTCTGTACTTTTTTTGCGGCCTTGACGACCTGTTTCTGTGCTTTAACCTTTACGGCTTTCTTGGCAGCTTTAGCCACAGCTTTTTTTACAGCTTTTTTAGGTTCAGCTTTCTTGGCAGCTTTCTTTGTTTCTTTGACAGACTTAGCGTTCTTCAAAGGTTTCTTGTCGGCAGTCTTCTTGGCGATAGCAGCTGTCTTTTTCTTTTTATCTGCTTTTTCAGCAACCTTCTTGGTTTCTTTCTTGTTTACCTTTTTAGTCATTGTTGCCTCCTAATTCTTTAACCAGTTTTTCGTATTCCTTCAGATATTCGTAAGCTTCATTCTTGTCGAGCTGAGCGGTCCGCGATATCTTTTCTTTGAGATCCTCCATTTTGTGACGTTTGATCTCCAGTTTGACCTTATCAATAGCTCCGTTTAAAGCTGTTTCATCAAAATCTGTCGGCAGTGTTTCAAATAAAGCGAGTCCCGAAATAATATTGCGGATATTTTCATCATTACTCTCATCATAGATCCGTGAGAGTGAACACTCGCCATGTTTGCGGTAATCATCAACGATCATTAATGACAGTTTCTGATTGTTCTCATCAAGCAGACAGCCCAGTTTTCTTTCATAGATATCCAGAGCCTTTCTGGATAAGGCGATCTGAGTCAGAATAGTATACTCTGCCTTGGTCAGTCCGTCAACAGAAAACGAAATGTCCGCTATCTTTTTATTATAAACTACTTTAGGCTCTGTAACCGCAGTTCTTTTGCGTATTTTTGTCAATTCATACAATTCATTGTAGTAATTGTCTTTATCATAATCATCATGCAGCAGTTCAATCAGTTCGCTCATCGCTAAAGCCATCTTCTTGCGGTCTTCATAATTATCCAGATTGTACTGTTTGCGATAGTACTTAAAGGCATAATCAATGAATGTTATCTGTCTGGCTTCCATATCGCGCAAGGCATTCTTGCCATACTGATTGATGATCTCATCCGGATCAAGTTCACTCTGATTATCTACAACATAGACGTTTAATCCCTCTTTAAGCAGGACCTGACCGATCTTGAAATTGGCTGCCTGACCTGCTCTATCGCCATCATATGACAAGACGATCTTATGAGAAAGCGCCTTAAGAAGATCGATCTGATTTCTCGTACAGGCTGTACCTAAGGTCGCCACGACATTATCCTTATCAGCCCGATGATAAGCTATCACATCCATAACACCTTCGCAGACTAATACATAGCCCGCTTTCCTGGCAGCATCTTTAGCCCGATGAAAGTTATAGAGATTATCACCTTTGGTATAGATGATGTTGTCATTGGAATTGATGTATTTGGAATCGGAGACGCCCAGATAATCTCTGGCCGTAAAGGCGATCGGATCGCCATCCTTGTTGTGGATCGGGAAGATGATGCGGTTGTAAAAGACATCCGCCATGCCGCTGTTCAGCATGCGGCAGACACCGACTCTGATCATATCTTCATCTTTGAAGTTATGCTTATGCAGATACTCATAGATCCTTGAGCCATCAGGATTAAGTCCGACATCAAAGTATTTGATTGTCTCAAGATCAAGACCCCTGTTTTCCAGATATTTAAGCGCGTTTTCACCAAGCTTGGAAGCACTTAAAAGATAATGGCAATAGGCGATCATCGCATTAAGCAGATCATAGTAGTTCTGATATTTGGAGACCTTTTTGGGAACTTCATCAAGTTCAACAGGCTTGCCTATTAAAGCACCAACTTCCGCGACTGCTTGCGGAAAAGGTATCTTGCGGAAATTGGAAACAAAGCTGAAGACATTGCCGCCATTGCCGCAGACAAAACACTTATAGATCTGTTTATCCTGTGATATTGATAACGAAGGATCATGATCATCATGAAAAGGACAAAGTGCGCTATAGCCCTTGCCCTTTTTCGTTAATGGAATGTAGTGTCCGATCACATCGACGATATCGGCACTGTTCCTGATGTCATTGATAACTTCATCAGTAAGTTTCATTAAAATGTGAGTTTATTTTCGATATATTCCCTTAATTCAGAGATCTTGACTCTTGACTGTTCCATCGAATCACGTTCTCTGATCGTCACACAGCCATCGTTTTCAGAATCAAAATCGTAGGTGATGCAGAATGGCGTACCGATCGCATCATTGCGGCGGTAACGCTTGCCGATCGAACCGCTCTCATCATATTCACAATGGAAGTATTTAGACAGTTCATTGAAAATAGCGGTAGCCGGTTCAGACAGCTTCTTGGAAAGCGGGCAGATGCAGGCTTTGATCGGTGCGATCGCCGGGTGCAGGTGCATGACGATTCTTTCATCATCATCACTGAGCTTTTCCTTGTCATAGGCATCACAGCAGATCATCAGGAATAATCTCTCGACACCGACTGAAGGTTCAACACAATACGGAATATAGACTTCGTTAGTCTCCGGATCGCGATAATTGAGTTCCTTGCCGGAGTATTCCGAGTGCTGTTTCAGGTCGTAGTCAGTACGATCGGCAATACCCCAGACCTCACCCCAGTCTGTAAATGGGAAGGCATATTCGATATCGCTGGTGCCCTTGGAATAGAATGAGAGTTCTTCCGGATCATGAGCTCTGATTCTGAGTTTGTCCTCGTTGATGCCTAGGCGTTTCACAAAGCTGTAGCAGTAATCGACCCAGTATTTATACCATTCAAGGTCAGTACCAGGCTTGCAGAAGAATTCCAGTTCCATCTGTTCGAATTCTCTGATACGGAATATAAAGTTGCCAGGTGTGATCTCGTTGCGGAAAGATTTGCCGATCTGGCCGATGCCAAACGGAATCTTCTTGCGGGAAGTACGGGCAACGTTATTGAAGTTCACAAAGATGCCCTGTGCTGTTTCCGGTCTTAAATAGACTACGGATTTGGCGTCTTCCAAAGTACCGATATAGGTCTTGAACATCAGATTGAAAGGACGGGCATTAGTGAAGTTGTGCTTGCCGCAGTTAGGACAGACCACATTGTTTTCTTCAATCATCTGATCCATTTCTTCCGGTGTCTTGCCTTCCGCTGATAAGCCAGTCGCTTCAGCGATCAGATTATCCGCACGGAATCTGCCTTTGCATTCCTTGCAGTCGACCATGGAATCCGCAAAGCCTTTAAGATGGCCTGAAGCCTCCCAGGTGCGCGTATTCATCAGGATCGCCGAATCGATACCGACATTATATGGCGATCTTTCAATGAATTCCCGCCACCAGAGATCCTTGATATTCTTCTTGAGCCAGGAGCCTAAAATACCAAAATCCCAGGAATTGGAAAGACCACCGTAGATTTCTGAGCCCTGATAAACAAAGCCGGAACTCTTTAAATGTGAGACGATTTCATCAAAAGTATATTTATTTTCCATATTAAGCTAATCCTTTCACCTGATCTGAAATATATCTGGCGACAAATACGCCGCTCGCCGAAGCATGAGATAAAGAATGGGTTACGCCTGAACAGTCACCGATGACAAACAGATTCTTATGAATCGTTTCGAGATGTTCATCAAGCTGCAGTTCCATGTTGTAGAACTTGACCTCAACGCCATATAGCAGCGTTTCATCATTGGCTGTACCCGGAGCAATCTTATCCAAAGCGTAGATCATCTCGATAATATCATCAAGGATACGCTTAGGCATGACCAGTGACAGATCGCCAGGTGTAGCCTTTAAAGTCGGCGTAATGAATGAATGTTCAATCTTGTCAACGGTTGAACGCTTGCCTCTGATCAGATCGCCAAAGCGCTGCACGATGACACCGCCGCCCAGCATATTGGATAATCTGGCAATCGATTCACCATAGCCGTTGGAATCGGTAAACGGTTCCGTAAAATGTTTTGATACCAGCAAGGCAAAATTGGTATTTTCGGTCTGTTTGGTTTTGTCTTCATAGCTGTGACCATTAACGGTTACGATGCCGTTGGTATTTTCGTTGACAACCAGACCTTTAGGGTTCATACAGAAGGTTCTGACCCGATCCTGATACTTGGAAGTACGGAAGACGATCTTGCCTTCGTATAATTCATCGGTGATGTGATTGAAGACTTCGCAAGGAAGTTCAACACGCACACCCAGATCGACACGATTAGACATCGTTGGAATATTCAGGTCTTTAGAGACCTTTTCCATCCACTTGGAGCCTGAACGCCCTGCCGATATTACACAGTACTTGCTGTGGAAGACTTCATCCCTGGTGTAGAGTTCATATTCTCCATCGACCTTTTTTACTTCTTTAACTTCACTTCTGAAGTAGAAATCGATGTGCTGTGACAGATAGGCATACAGATTGGTCAAGACTTCATAGTTGATATCAGTTCCCAGGTGTCTGACTTTCGCATCCAGCAGGTGCAGACCATTCTGAATACATTTGGTCTTTAGTGAAGAATTGCTGGTGGAGTAGAGTTTGGTATAATTGCCGCCATATTCTACATTGATCGAATCGACATAATTCATCAGATCGAGTGCTTTCTTCTTCCCGATGTGTTCATATAAGGTTCCGCCGAAGTCATTGGTGATGTTGTATTTGCCATCAGAGAAGGCTCCGGCTCCGCCAAAACCATTCATGATCGCACAGACTTCACAATTGATGCATTTGGTGATCTTTTCCCCATCGATCGGACATTTTCTTTTTTCCAGAACATTGCCGTGTTCTATGATCGCAACCTTGAGCTCCGGGGCACATTTGATCAGTTCATAAGCCGTAAAAATTCCCCCCGGACCGGCTCCGACTATCGCAACATCATAATTTTTCATTTATACTTCCTTTTTTACCTACATTATTATAATGAAAAAAATAATAAAATTCATTAAATCTAACATATATTTAGTTCTATAATATTTTCGTTGGAGGAAAAATATATGTCGAGACTAGTAGGTACTGTATCCAGGGGTATTCGCTGCCCGATCATCAAGGAAGGAGATGATCTGAAGCTCATTATCCCTGATGCTGTTTTAGCAGCTGCTGAAGCTGAAAATTTTGAACTGAGAGATAAGGATGTTGTTGCCATCACCGAATCAATCGTCGCTCGTGCGCAAGGCAATTACTGCACGATCGATGATATTGCGGCTGATATCAGAAACAAATTTGGCGGCAATGAATTAGGTGTTATCTTCCCTATTACATCACGAAACCGTTTTTCCGTTCTTTTAAGCGGAATTGCCAGGGGCTGCAAAAAAATATATCTGATGCTGTCTTATCCTTC
>CADCOR010000116.1 GCA_902803055.1 uncultured Erysipelotrichaceae bacterium | reverse complement strand
GTCACTTTGGAATGCAACATTTTTATATTAAAATAGATGTATGCTGAACGATACGATCTGCGCGATTTCAACGGCTCTCAAGGATGGAGCGATCTCGATCGTCAGGATGTCAGGACCTGACAGTTTTGATATTATCAGGAGGATTTCCGATGTAAAAAAGATCGAAGCGAACAGGATCGTCTATTCACATATCAGGGATGAGGGCGAGGTCATTGACGAGGTACTGATCTCTTTTTTTGAACAGGGTCACTCTTATACCAGAGAAGACATGGTCGAGATCAACTGCCATGGTGGAGTTTTTGTTTCACGCTTAATCCTCAATCTTCTGTTAAAGGAAGGCTGCCGTCTGGCTGAAGCAGGAGAGTTCACCCGAAGAGCTTATCTCAACGGCCGTATCGATCTTTCGATGGCTGATTCGATCAATGATCTGATCAGAGCCCAGAACAAGATTCAGGCTTATTCTGCAATCAGGGGGCTTGATGGTTCGGTGGAAAGACTGCTCGAACCTTTGATGCAGGAAATGAGAGATGTGATCGCGATGATCGAAGTCAATATCGATTATCCGGAATATGAGGATGAAGTACAGATGAGCAATGAAGTGATCAGACCTTATCTTCAGAAATGGATCCCGCAGTGCAAAGAGATGATCGAGAAGGCTGAACGCTTCCGGGTCGTGAAAGATGGTCTTGATACGATCATCATCGGCAGACCTAATGTCGGCAAATCTTCACTGCTCAATGCCCTGCTTGAAGAAGACAAGGCCATCGTCACCGATATTGCAGGTACGACGAGAGATCTCGTGGAAGGCAAAGTCAAGCTTGATAATATAACACTCAATCTGATCGACACCGCCGGTATCCGTGATGATGCCGAGGCAATTGAAAAGATCGGCATTGAGAAAACAATGAAAGCCATTGATAAGGCTCAGCTGATCATTCTGGTCATTGATGCTTCCGATATCAATGAAAAAGATGAGGAACTGATCAATACCTATAAAGACCGCAATCTTGTTGTCGTCTACAACAAAGCTGATCTCAATAAATATGGTGAGATCGCGATCTGTGCCAAAGATGGTGATATCAAAGCTTTAAAGGATCATCTCAATCAGATGTATCAGGATGATATCGACCTGGTCAATGAAGATATTCTGAATAATGAAAGACAGATCGCTTTAATGAGAAACTGTCTTGAGGAACTAAATAATATGTATAAAAGTATCGATGTCGATACTTCCGATGTGATCGTAACATATCTGAGTGAAGCCTATGATTATCTGTGTCAGATTTTAGGCAAGGAATACCGGGAGGATCTGATCGATCACATGTTCAAAAATTTCTGTTTAGGTAAATAAAGATGAGCTGGCTGGATTCACACTGTCATATCAACGATAAGGCTTTTAGGGATGACCTTGATGCTGTTTTAGAAAACATGGCTAATAATGATGTATTAAAGGCCATGATCATTTCGTCATATCCTGATGATTATGATTACGGTCTGACCATAAAACATGACAAGATCGCTTTTAAACATTCATTAGGCGTCTATCCTGGCGATGTCAATGATCTTGATGAAGAAAAGTATGCGGAATATGTCCGCAGATGCAAAGAAGCTGAATGCGTTGCGATCGGTGAGATCGGTCTGGATTATTACTGGGATAAGGATAATAAGGAAAGACAGAAAGAAGTATTTGAAAGACAGCTGCTGTTAGCTGAGGAACTGAAAAAACCGGTCATCATCCATTCTAGAGATGCGATAGCTGATACCTATGAATTATTAAAGAAGATACCGGTCAAAGGCGTGATGCACTGTTATTCGGATTCAGCGGAAATGGCAAAGGAGTTTGTGAAGCTTGGTTTCTTTATTTCCATCAGCGGTACAATCACCTGGAAGAAGGCAAAAGAACCGCTCAGAGTGATCAGGGAAGTTCCTTTGGATCGCCTGCTGATCGAGACTGATTGTCCATATCTGACGCCATCACCAAACCGTGGCAAAAGAAATGAGCCGGC
>CADCOR010000115.1 GCA_902803055.1 uncultured Erysipelotrichaceae bacterium | reverse complement strand
TATTTCATATAAATGTTAACCCCTGTACTATAATTGTGTCTGATGAATCCTATCTTAAAATATTTATCTAAAGATTCCCGAAGGATGGGTATCGTTCAGGAAAAACGCAATGACAATAAGGAGATTCCGGATGATCTGGATATCTTTTTTGATATTTCTTATAAGGGCAGGGATGGCAATCCCTTGCATGCTGATATCTATCGCAAGAAGAAGGCAAATAATCTGCCGGTGATCATCATGGTCCATGGCGGCGGTCTGTTTCTGGGGGAGACCCGTTCTTCAAGACCGATTGCTGAATACTATGCCTCTGAAGGCTATCTGGTTGCTGTCATTTCTTATCGGCTGCTGCAGGAGAGCGATGGCATCTCCATCATTTCTGATGTCCTTGCCGGTTATAACTTTGTCTATAATCACATCGAAGAATTTGGCGGTGATCCGCAGAAGGTTTTTGTGACCGGGGAGTCGGCTGGCGCTTTTCTGGCGATCATGGCGAATTCTCTTTCTGCTTCAAGCAGACTGGCTGAAGCTCTTGAACTTGAAGCGTCTAAACTGAAGATCACTGCCATGGCCTTATTCAGCGGCATGATCTATACCAATCGTTTTGATCGTGTAGGCCTGGTTTATCGCAAAGATCTCTATGGCAATAAAATCTGGAAAAAAGGTTTTCGTAAACTGATCGATCCCGAAGGTGATGAGATCTTAAACAATATGCCGCCTTTGCTGATGAGTACTTCAGCTGGTGATTTTCTGCAGCAATATACGCTGGATTATAAAAAGGTTTTGTCCCGCAGAGACAAAACCTCAGTGTTAATTAATTATCCCGATAAGAATCTTGTTCATGCCTTTCCGATTGTTGAGCCTTCCAAGGAAGAAAGCAAGGAAGTACATCGCCAGGTGATTGCGTTTTTCAATCAGTATGTCGGCTTGTCATCATCAGGCTGGTTGCGATAGTATTCTTCCAGTTTTTCTCTGGCGGCGACAAAATATTTCTCCAGCCGTTTATCAAAGAATTTGCCCATGCCATCCATGATGATATCGTATGCCTGATCAAATGGCATGGCCGGTTTATAGTGCCGCTTGCTGACCAGAGCATCATAGAAGTCGGCGATCGCCATGATCCTGGCTTCCAATGGAATTTCTTCACCCTTCAGACCATCCGGGTAACCGGTGCCGTCCCACTTTTCGTGGTGATAGTGGGCTATATTTTCAGCGATCGTCTTCAGACGTTCGTTATCCAGTCCTTCCAGTACCTTATGAACGATCTTCGCTCCTTCCGGGGCATGTGATTTCATTTTTTCATATTCTTCCGGAGTCAGTTTGCCCGGTTTGCGCAGTATCGCATCATCGACTGTGATCTTGCCTAAGTCATGCATTGGTGCAGACTTGATGACTGCGGTACAGAACTCATCATCCAGATTAAAGGTATTGTCCTTCTTCATTTCATCGATCAGCATCTTTACGACATCGCTGGTCCTGCGGATATGACCGCCAGTCGAATTATCACGGCCTTCAACCATCGTTGCCATACCCATGATGAAACTGTCGTTCATCTTTCTGATCTTCTGGATATTCTTTTCAACGTCTTTCTGCAGATCGGCATTGTAGTTGCTCAGAAGTTTCAGGTAGCTTTGTTCTTCGGTGGTATCGGTGACCATCAGCTGATAGCCGCGGTTGTATTTGCCATCAAAGAGATAAGAGATGTTGAATCTGTAGGCCAGACCCTGCTGGCCGAACTGCTGTTCATTTTTATAGTTGTCCTGTTCAAAATCAGTGAGCCACTTATTGATCCGCAGCGACAATTTATCGTCTGATATAAATGGCTTATCGACTCTGAGTTCTTTTAGCTGTGGAAAGAATCTTTTGGCCGCCTGATTGGAACCAAGGTAGTTTTTATCAAAATCGAAAGAGATGAAACCGATATCGCCTTTTTCACTCAAGGTATCAATGACCAGTTCGTCGATGTTATAGAGCACCATCCGATTGACGATGATTAAGAAGATGAACTGGTTGATGACATAGGACAGCGGCAGCAGCTCGATCTTGAGATGGAGCAGCTTTGAAAAGAAGAAAGAGAGGAAAGAGACCGTCTGTGCGAGATAGAGCAGACGGATATTCTTCATCGAAGCATCCGGTCTTTTGCGGTAGCCGTAAATAAGTGCGGCAAAACAGGCGATGAATTCGATAAACAGATAGGCATAGAACAGATTATGCAGAAGACCATATTCCTTATGCAGCATACCAACGCCGTTTTCGATCGTAAAAGTTGCTGATTTATAGAAGATATCGCTGTAGCCGATACTGAGAACTCCCAGGTAGAAGATCAGATTCAGGATATTGACGAGTACCAGCATGGTCTGCGAGATCTTGACCCGGCACATGGACATGATGTACAGCGTAATGATGGTCAGAGTAAAGCAGCCGCCGAGATAGACGATCTTGTTGGCCAGGATCGCTTCTTCCAGATTGTGCGAAAGAGCCAGTGAAAGATAGCCCATCATAACGATCGGGACCAGGATGTAGACCAGTGTAAACTGCACATCGTAGTGTTTGCGGTAACGGCCAAGATAAATGGATGAGCACAGTAATGACAGTGCAAATGTAATGATGTAATACCAGATCATAATATTCTTTTTTTATATTATAATCCGCTTTTATAAATAAAAATCGCTGACTGGAGGAAGAATTTGATTATGACGGAATATTTACGGCTGTAACAGTTTTGGCGTTGCCCATATAACTCAAGATCACAAAAAAATCTTAATGAAAAAAGAACTGTATTTGGGAATCCGATTTATGTGTCAATATACCAGAACTGCAGAATCTGAAGAACAGGGTGTTTCTGAATATAAAAGTCCAATGGGAAATGATAAAATAACAATAATTTGATGAACGGTGAAAATGTCAAAGATCCGGCATCTTCAATCAGAGAAATTGGGATAAATGAAGACATACTTAATTATGGCCATTAAAAAGTTGTTAAAGATCACTGCTGTCTTTTTTATAGTGCTCAGCTTTTTTGGCTGTAATAAAAGCGATGATTCATTTGTCAATGATAACGCGAATAAAAAAAGCACCGGCCTGTTAGAGTACAACAGCGTAGCGGAACTCGAGGGGAAAAATATCGGTGTTCTTACCGGCAGTGTCTATGATGATATCAGTAAAGAATTGATCCCGAATGGGAACTTCGCTTATTTCAATACAGCATCTGACCTGATTTCAGCCATGGACGCAAACAAGATCGATGCTTTTGCCGCTGATGACAGCTTTATCAGGGAACTGTTAATTGACAGTCCTGAACTTGGCTATATCAATGAATGTGTTACAGAAACTGATGCGGCCATCATGTTCCAGAAAACTGATGAAGGCTATGCTTTAATGACCAAATTCAACCAGTTTCTGGTTAAAGCGGATAAAGACGGCTCTTTGCAGGAACTGAAAAATAAATGGTTTAATTATGACGAAAATACGAAGATGCCGGATTATGAAAATCTGGATAACAGCAATGGCACAGTAAATCTGGCGGTCTATTCGGAGAATTCACCTTACGGTTTTGTCATGAATGGCAGGATCGTCGGTTATGATGTTGAACTGATTGTCAGATTCTGTGAAGCATATGGCTATGGTTTAAAAGTGATAAATACCAATCTTGATGGGGTATTATCAAGTCTTCAATCCGGCAAAGCTGATTGCGGAGCCGGCGGTATCAATGTGACGGAAGAAAGAAGACAGAGCGTAGATTTTTCGCTCCCTACTTCAAAGATAAAAGGTTTCTTTGTGGTCAGAAATACAGCCAGCAGCAATCTGACTTATGAACATATATCTGATCTCAATGGCGAGCACATCGGTATCCGCACCGGTACACTGTATGATGCTTTGACAAAGGAAAGACTGCCTGATTCGCAGTTTGAATACTTTGGTGCAGTCAGCGATCTGACAGCGGCTTTGCGCTCAGGCAAGATCGATGCCTATGCCATCGACTATAATCTCGTCGTAGAGGTCATCAGAGATAATCCGGATATCGGCTATATTCCGGAAGTTTTCATCAGACAGTATCCGGCTTTCGTCTTCGGCAAGCATGAGAAAGGCGAAAAGCTTACGGAACAGATGAATGAGTTCCTTAGAGAAATACAAGAGAGCGGTCTCAAGGACGAACTCTACAACAAATGGTTCAAGTATGATGAAAACACGAAAATGTTTGATTATACAAAACTTGAAGGGGCAAACGGTACGCTCAGACTGGCCTGTACCGGCATGAACAAACCCTTTGCCTTTGCCAGGGAAAATATAATCATTGGCTATGAAGCGGAACTGGCAGCTTTGTTCTGCGAAAAATATGGATATAAGCTTGAATTTGAAGTGATCAATCTCGATGGCATAATGGCAGCGATCGAAGGAGGCAGAGTTGATCTTGCCTGCGGTGCCATTGCCATTACTGATGAGAGAAAACAGAGTGTCAATTTTTCCGATCCGGTCTGTGAAAACAACAGTTATTTTTTGGTTAAGAAGACGACCAAAAAAGCAGGATCATTCTTTGCGGATCTGAAAGAGGATTTCTACAGTACTTTCATTGTGGAAAACAGATGGATGATGTTTGTAAGCGGTGCAGGCGTAACCATGGCTTTGACTGTGCTGACGATCATCCTGGGAACACTGCTTGGTTTTATCACTTATAAGAAAGCCAGAGCCAACGATGAAAGTCATCTGTTAAACAGGTTTGTGAATTTTGTGATCTGGCTCATCCATGGCTTGCCGATGGTCGTACTGCTGATGATTCTTTACTATATCGTCTTTGGCAGTCTGTCGATCAGCGGTTTCTTTGTAGCAGTCATCGGTTTCTCTCTGTCTTTTGCCTGCTCGATGTATTCAATGCTTAAAGCAGGAGAAAAGGCAGTTGATAAAGGACAGAGTGAAGCCGCCTTTACCCTTGGCTATACTCGGGATCAGGCTTTCTACAAGATCATTCTGCCACAGGCCGCCTATCATTTTATGCCTTCCTATAAAGGCGAGATCGTATCACTGATCAAGGCAACGGCGGTAGTCGGCTATATTGCTGTACAGGATATCACCAAGATCGGCTACATCGTCCGCAGCAGAACTTATGAAGCCTTCTTCCCGCTGATCGTAATAGCTATCATGTACTTTGTCATGGCTGCCATTCTGACATCCATTGTAAACAATATCGATCTGTTTATAGATCCGAATAAGAAAGACAGAAGAAAAGTAGTTAAAGGAGTTGAGACGGAATGATTGAAATCACTGATTTAAGAAAAAGCTATGAGATCGGTCCTGTTCTTAAAGGCATCAATTTTACCGTTAATGACGGAGATATCATTTCGGTTATCGGCGGATCGGGATGCGGCAAGTCCACTTTCATTCGCTGCATTAATATGCTGGAAAAGCCAAGCGGCGGCAAGATAGTCCTTGATGGCGAAGAGATCAGTAAACCGGGCTATGATCTGAGCAAGATCAGTCATAAGATCGGCATGGTTTTCCAGTCTTTTAATCTGTTCAATCACATGACGGTACTGGAAAACATCATGCTGCCGCAGATTAACACTTTAAAGGTCAGCAGACAGGAAGCTTATGACAAGGCTATGACGCTGCTTCATCTTGTCAACCTTGCACCAAAGGCCTATTCCTATCCCAGTGAGCTCTCAGGCGGCCAGAAACAGCGAATAGCAATCGCCAGAACGCTGGCTATGGATCCTGAAGTCATCCTTTTCGATGAACCTACTTCCGCTCTGGATCCGACGATGGTCAACGAAGTCAAATCGGTAATCAAGAATCTCACCAAGACCGGCAAGACGATGATCATCGTTACTCATGATATGGATTTCGCCAGAAGCATCTCATCCAAAGTTCTTTATATGGATGAAGGCATTATCTATGAACAGGGCACTCCGGAAGAGATCTTTGAAAATCCGAAGAAAGAAAAGACCAGACAGTTCATTCACAGACTGAAGGTTCTTGATATGACCATCGACAGCAGAGATTTTGACTTCTATGGCGCCAACACAACTATTGAAGAATACTGTCAGAAGAATCAGATACCTTACACAAAGGCTTATCATCTGCAGTCTGTTTTTGAGGAACTGTGTTTAGGCATATTGCTGCCGGAACCTGGTGAGTTATATATTAATTTCAACATTGAGTACTACCAGAGCAATGGCGATCTGAAGATGACAGTTGTATATGGCGGAGAAAAGTTTGATATCCATGATACAGCCAACAAACTGTCCTTGAGTATCATTGAAGGCTTTGTAAGTTCTATGGAATACAATTATGCGGATACCGATTTTGGAAACAGGCTGACGATGATTATCAAATAATAGAAATGGTATAAAGACATGAAGAAACAGATAATTAAGAAAATACTGATCGTATCGCTGATGGTCATCATAACCGGCTGCACAGTCAAACCTGCTTCTGATGAACCTGCTGCAGATGTACCTGTTCCTGATGAAACAGCCGCAATCAATAATGACTATGACGGCGGTCTGTTTGATCATTCAAAAGTTCATGCGATTGATATAGAGATGGCTGAGGAAGACTGGAATGATCTTCTGGAAAATGCTTTGGATAAGACCAAATATCATTGTGATATAACGATCGATGGCGAACTGATAAAGAATGTTTCCTGTTCGACCAAAGGCAATTCCAGCCTGGTCATGGCCAAGGAAAAATTCAATAACGGCAGATACAGTCTGAAGATTGATTTCGACAAGTATGAGGATGGTCAGAAATATCATGAACTGAAAAAGATAAACCTGACCAATGGCTTTAGCGATACGACATACCTGAAGGACTATCTGTGCTATACGATGTTTAACAGGGCAGGTGTCGATGGACCATTATGCAGTTTTTCGTGGGTTAAAGTAAACGGTAAAGATCACGGTCTGTTTCTTACTGTCGAAGAATGTGACAAAAGCTTTCTGAAGCGTACAGGCTGGAAAGATTCGATTCTCTATAAACCTGATAGTGACAAACTTGTTGCGGGTGGTGATGAACTGGAAAAGATCATCCAGAACGGTATCCAGATCGAAGACTACAGTGAAGGTGCCGATTTGAGATACAGAGGCGATAAGATCGAAGATTATCCTGATATCTTCAACAACAATGAGACCAAGGCTGAAGATGAAGATAAACTGCGGGTAATAAAAGCTCTGAAAGGTCTTTCGGAAGAAAAAGATCTGGAGAACTATCTGTATACAGATAAAATAATCAGATACTTTGCAGTCCATAATTTCACTATCAATTATGACTGCTATACTGGTCCGATGCTGCATAACTACTATCTTTGCGAAAAAGAGGGTAAGCTTGCGATATTCCCATGGGATTACAATTTGGCTTTTGGCACAGCTCTGGCTCGGCATAATAAAGAAGAGTCAGATTCAACAAGACTGGTAAACTACGGCATCGATACCCCGTTGATGGGCACAACTGCCGAACAAAGACCGATGTGGAAATGGATAATTGATAATGATAAGTATAAAAAAGAATATCATGAGGCGATTGATGAATTCATTAAGTCTTATTTCGAATCAGGGAAATTTGAGCAGGATATGGATGAAGCAATCAGACTGATAGAGCCTTATGTTGAAAAAGATCCGACTTCTTTCGCCGGAGCTGAGGCATTCTCTTCTTCGACAAAAGCTTTAAAAACTTTCTGTCTGTTAAGGGCAGAGAGTATCCGCAGACAGCTTGATGGCAAGCTCGCCAGCAGAACGCAGGATCAATCAGCAGCTGATCAGGTAGATGCTTCGGCAATAAACATTGGACAGTTGAACTGATTATTACTGACGCACAATAATAATGGACTTTCAATCACACAAACGAAAGTCCATTTTTATTTTCTTATAAGCAGTGATGAAGAGACTGATTCATAGAATAAACAGATCTGATTGAAAACATTAGTTTTCAGATCTGTAAACAGGATAATTGATCAGAGATATTAAGGAATCAGACGAGGCTTGCCTTCAAGTTTTGGAACACCGACTCGGAAGGTATCACCGGTTTCATCAGCCTTATTCTGAGCTAATACGGCCTGGTTGGCTTCAACAAAACAGCGCATGGACAGATATAAAACTGCATCGGTATCATCCCAGCCGTAGGCGTTGACGATCAGCCTGTGTATTTCTTCATAGCCTCTTTGGATGGAGAGATTGCAGTTTCTGCCGACTGTATTGACATAATAGGCATCAGGAGTTTCAGTCAGCGGCCAGCGCAGATCAAAATTCTTTATAATGCGGACCCGGACGATTATCTTTGCCCCAATCTCGATACCTGTCTCACTGATTTCACCATCACCCATGGCCGCATGGACATCGCCCATAGCCAGCAAGGCGCCTTTGCATTTTACCGGCAGATAGACGCTTACCCCTTTGGTGATGATCCGTGAATCCATATTGCCGCCGCATTCAAAGGCAGATGAACTTTGAACTGAACGGTTTTCAGGTGCTGTGCCGATCACGCCGATCATCGGTCTGGCTGCAAAGCAGATGTCATTGAAGTAACAGACATTATCTTTGACGGGAATGATGCGGGTTCTAAGCTCACATGAATTCCACAAAGGACCTAGACCATTTAATGTTCCGATCACTCCGTGGTCTGCTACCTGAATATCGAGGATATCGACGGCGAGAACATCGCCTTTTTCGGCACCGTTGACATAGACAGGTCCGGTAGCCGGGTTGCATTGAGCAAAGTCGATATTGTCGATCAAGTCATTTTCGCTTTTTACCTGTCCGCCAAAACAATCCAAGGTCTCAAAACAGAGGATTTCGCCATCATTACAGAAAGCGATTGGCTTGTTTTCAGGATTGAAGGCATAGATGTAGCTGTCTTTGATTATCTGCATGTTATTGTCCTCGCTTTAATTCATTATAATTCATACATGTCTGGCTTAAATAGATAAAGCCGGATTAATCATTTTAATAATCTTTCGTAAATAGAAGATTAATAATATTCTTAAAATAGATTAGCGAAATAGCTTATTATATAGTTAATAATATTGTTGGGGGATAAACTGTATGAAACATTCAATCAGAAACATGTTTAAGGTCATCCTGGCGGTGATCATGCTTTTATTGCTGCCTGCAGTAGGCAATAAGACTGCAGCTGAAGGAGAACCAGAACAAGAACCCGTAACATATGACATCAGCTTTCTTGCTAATGGAAAAATGAAGACGGTTGTTGGAGTCGAACTTCCATATGAGTTCAATTGTGAATTCTGGATTAAAAATGGAGAATTGGATGCGATCATCAAAGAACTATATGAACTCGGCCTTGAGGATCGCTGTAAAGATTATCCGCCTACGCTTGTTTCCGGAGGAGATGACAAGGTCACGGTCGGCGTAGATGAGAGCAAAGATGATCAATACATCAGAATCACCGAACCATTCGCCACCCCAGCTGTAATAAGCGGAGAATATTGCAGAAAGACGGGTGAGGGTGATTCAGACGAAGCTTATGAGGCTTTCACATATAACCTGATTGTCAAGTGTGCAGAACATAGAGATTCTTTTGTTTCCGGCTTAGGAACAACAGCCGGCGGTACAGTTTATTATGAGATATATGAAGATGAGACTACCAAGAGATTTGAAGGCGGAGGCAAGGCAAACACCAACGTTCCAAACGGAGGTCACGTGGTGTTTACGGCAACTCCTGAAGAAGGATTCGCTTTTGCCGGCTGGTACGAAGGAACTTTTGGAGATACCGGATTTATAGAAGATCATACTGATAAGAAGGTCGGTTCTAACACAACCATCACCATTGATATAGACAGCATCGATAAGAATGTGCAGGCTGTTTTCTATAAGATAGTGGTAGTTGATGTCGGAGCAGGTCATACTGATTTGGCCGCAGCAGCATATGATGAGCTGCCGGCTGAAAACTGTATTGCTTACAATGATACGATCCTTACCCTCAAATATCCTTTAAGCGACGAAGATGGTCCTTTGAATGTCAGCGATATGCTTTGGGAAATCATTTTTGCCTTGAATGATGTTTTGCCAGAAAACGATTTTAACAATAATGAACGATTCATCGATACCGGCCTTAAAACCGCAGACAAATATGACAGTTATGCAGAACTCAATGAGGAATACAAATATGCTAAAACCGTAAATCTTTCTGATGTTGAAGGAACGCTTAAGATCTA
>CADCOR010000114.1 GCA_902803055.1 uncultured Erysipelotrichaceae bacterium | reverse complement strand
TCCTTACAAGGATGATTATCACAAGATCATCATCGATATAAGAAATAACGGCGGCGGCTATCAGACAGCGGTTCGCGATGTCTGCGGTCTGTTCATCGGCAATCACAAGGTCTATCTTAGACAAAAGGGTCTCGATGGGGTAGAAATGGCTGATTATACCAACGCCTCCATAACCTATGATAATTTCGATAAGATCGTCATTATCACCAATAACGATACAGCTTCCGCGGCCGAAGTCTTTGCGATCGTCCTGAAGGAAGAGTGCGACAATGTCACGCTGGTTGGCAAGACTACTTATGGCAAAGGTGTTATTCAGACTAATCATATGCTCAGCAATGGCGGCATCCTCAAGCTAACTTCCTATTACTGGTATTCACCTAAGGGCACTTCGATAAACAAGACCGGTATCGTGCCGGATGTGGAAGTCGATATGCCAGAGATCTACTATGATTACTATGTCACAATGGCTGATGACGAGAAGTATGAATTCGACAGCGTCAGTGAAGCGATCAGGATCGGCGAGGTTTCTCTGAAATATCTTGGCTATGAAGTTGAGCGTACAGATGGCTACTTTGATGAATCCTTTGCGAAACAGCTTCTTAAATACAAAACCGACAACGGTCTTACAGAAGATGCCGTTCTTGATAAAGATACCTATCAGGTAATACTTTCAGATGTAAACTATGAACTTAACAACAACAAAGAAAAAGATCTGCAGATGCTGAAAGCGATAGAGGTGCTGAATGAAAATTGAAATCAACTGTCACAGCAGTATCAGGATTACTGCCAACAAGACTATCTATTTTGATCCGTTCAAGATTGAAGAAGAATGTCATGACGCTGACATCATCTTCATCACGCATGATCACTATGATCACTTTTCGATCGAAGACATAAAGAAGATCGAAAAGGATGATACTGTCTATGTGATCCCTGAATGCATGTACAATATGCTGGGCGGAGAGAATGTCATCGTAGTAGAACCGGGTGAAAAGACGATTGTTGAAGGCTTTGAAACATTTGTCGTACCAGCCTATAACAAACTGAAACCTTTCCATCCGAAGATGAAGGGCTATGTCGGCTATAATGTGCTGATCGAAGGCAAAAGAGTTTATGTTGCCGGAGATACCGATATGAACGAAGACAATATGAAACTGAAATGCGATATCGCTTTAGTTCCGGTCGGCGGCAAATACACGATGGACTATAAGCAGGCGGCTGAGCTTGTGAATCTGATAAAGCCGGAAATCGCAATTCCGACCCATTATGGTGATATCGTCGGTGACAAGAATGACGGTGAGAAGTTTATCGGTCTTCTGGATCCTGAGATCAAGGGCGAACTGAAGATTGCCTGAAGTTGAAAATAGAGGATCAAAATATTAAGATTAAATAGTAATCTTCAGATATAGTAATCAGGAAAGTTATTAAGAGAGCTGCCATCTGGTGCAAGGCAGTTAATGGAACTGATGAACTCGGCTGATATAATGATTAATCGTGTTCCGCGTTAAGGAAAATGAAGTTATAAGTTAAGGTGGTACCGCGCTGCTGCGCCCTTGTATATCACCTTTTTTGTTTGGGGAGGTAAAAGATGAGCGTATTTGATTTCAAGAGTATCGAAAAGAAATGGCAGAAGTTCTGGCAGGATAACGAGACATTCAAGACAGATGTCCATGATTTCTCCAAGCCGAAGTTCTATGCCTTGGACATGTTTCCATATCCTTCAGGGGTAGGCCTGCATGCCGGACATCCGGAAGGTTATACCGCAACTGATGTCGTCTCTCGTTATAAGAGGATGAATGGTTTCAATGTCCTGCATCCGATGGGCTTTGACTCTTTTGGCTTGCCTGCAGAGCAGTATGCGATTCAGACTGGCAACCATCCGTCCGGTTTTACCGCCAAGAATATTGAACACTTTACAGAGCAGCTCAAAGGCTTAGGCTTTTCCTATGACTGGTCAAAAGTTGTTTCGACCAGTGATCCTGAATACTATAAGTGGACGCAATGGATCTTCAAACAGCTGTTTCTGGATGGCTATGCCCGCTGCATCGAGATGCCGGTCAACTGGTGTGAAGAACTTGGCTGTGTCTTAGCCAACGACGAAGTCATTGATGGCAAATCAGAAAGAGGCGGTTATCCGGTCATCCGCAAGAACATGAAGCAGTGGATCATCGATATCCCGGCTTATGCGGAAAGACTGCTGGAAAATCTTGATAAGATCGACTGGCCGGAATCAACTAAGGAAATACAGCGCAACTGGATCGGCAAATCGATCGGTGCAGAAGTTACTTTCAAAATCGCTGATCATGATGAACAGTTCACAGTTTTCACGACCAGATGTGATACGCTGTTTGGTGCGACCTATTGCGTACTTTCACCAGAGCATCCATTGGTCGACAAGATTACTGCTGCTGAGAAAAGGGCAGAAGTTGAGGAATACAAGAAAGCCTGCGCAAGCAAATCGGAGATGGAAAGAACCGAGCTCAACAAAGAAAAGACCGGTGTCTTTACCGGTGCCTATGCGATCAATCCGGTCAATGACAAGAAGATCCCGATCTGGATCTCTGACTATGTCTTAATGACTTACGGTACCGGCGCCATCATGGCGGTTCCGGCTCATGATGATCGTGACTATGAGTTTGCCAAGAAGTTTGGTATTGAGATCATTCAGGTCTTAGAAGGCGGCGATATAACTAAGGAAGCCTGGACACAGGATGGCATTCATATCAATTCCGCTTTCATGGATGGCTTAAACAAACAGGACGCCATCGATAAGATGCTGGAGTGGCTTGAAGTAAAAGGCATTGGCAAGAAGAAGGTCAACTATAAATTGAGAGAATGGATCTTTGCCCGCCAGCGTTACTGGGGTGAACCGATCCCGGTCATCCACTATGAAGATGGCACAGTTGGGGTTCTGGATGATGAAGATCTGCCTTTGATCCTGCCGGAGCTTTCTGATTATGGTCCAAGCAAGACCGGGGCACCGCTTGATAAAGCCGTTGACTGGGTCAATGTGGAATATCATGGCAAAAAGGGCAAGCGTGAAACTTCGACCATGCCTGGTTCAGCCGGTTCGTCATGGTATTTCTTAAGATATATCGATCCACGTAATGATAAGGAATTTGCGGACTATAAGCTGCTTGAACACTGGATGCCGGTCGATCTTTATATCGGCGGTCCAGAGCACGCGGTCGGACATCTGCTTTATTCGAGAATGTGGAATAACTATCTCTATGACAAGGGTCTTGTGCCATGTGCTGAACCGTTCCAGAAACTCGTCCACCAGGGCTACATCCTTGGTTCCAACGGCATCAAGATGGGCAAGCGTTATCCGGAATATGTTGTCAATCCAAGCGATATCGTCGAAAAATATGGTGCCGATACTTTGCGTCTTTATGAGATGTTCATGGGTCCGCTCGAAGCTGACAAGCCATGGTCGACTCAGGGCATCGAAGGTGCTCACAGATGGCTGGAGAGAGTTTACCGTCTCTTCATTGAACAGCAGGATAAGCTGAGCGATGAAAATGATGGCAAACTTGACTATGTCTATAACTTCACAGTCAAGAAGGTCAGTGAAGATATCGAAAATCTCAGACTCAATACCGCTATTTCCCAGATGATGATCTTCATCAATGAGTGCTACAAGGCTGATAAGATCTACAGGGAATACGCTTTGAACTTCATTCAGATGCTTTCAGTCTATGCGCCGCATCTGGGTCTGGAGATGTATGAAATACTGACCGGAAAGAATGATCTTGATTACCGTGCCTGGCCGAAATGCGATGAAAGCAAGCTTCAGGTCGAGGAAAAAGAGATCGCTGTTCAGGTCAATGGCAAGGTCAGAGGCAAGTTTATGGCCAAGGCTGATGCGAGTGATGATGAACTGTATGAGATGGCTTTGCAGATCGACAATGTCAAGAAGTATCTGGAAGGCAACGAGATAAAGAAACACTTTGTCATCAGAGGAAGAGTTGTAAATATCGTTATTTAACTGCAGATATATTAAAATAGAGAATATTGTAGTAATAAAGTGAGGTGTTCTGCATGAATGATCTGTTAGTCTGGATCGATAATAACATTATGTGGGGACCGGTAATGATCGTTTTCCTGTTGGGTACGCATATTTATCTGACCTTCAAGACCGGTTTCATTCAGAAAAGAGTATTCAAGGGAATCAGAGAATCTTTGCGCAATGAAGATTCCAAGAAGGGCGATTTAAGCGTCTTCGGTTCTCTGATGACGGCTCTAAGTTCAACGATCGGTACCGGCAATATCATCGGTGTCGGTACAGCAATCGCTATCGGCGGACCGGGTTCTGTTTTCTGGACCTGGATCGGCGGTATCTTTGGTATTGCGACTAAATATGCTGAATCTTTTATAGCTGTAAAATACCGCCGCAAAGAAGCTGATGGTTCTTATCTGGGTGGTGCAATGACAGCTTTTGAACATCTGGGCATGCCTGTATGGGGCAAGGTCTTTGCCTGGTGCTGTGCTTTAGGTGCTTTCGGTATCGGCTGTTCATCACAATCCAAAGCGATCAGTGATGTAATCTCGGTCAATTACCATGTTTCAAGTGTGCTTGTCGCGTTTGTGGTCTGTGCTTTGACGGCCTTAGTCGTATTCGGCGGCGTCAAGGCGATCGCCAATGTTTGCG
Source organism: uncultured Erysipelotrichaceae bacterium (assembly GCA_902803055.1). Classification (GTDB taxonomy): domain Bacteria; phylum Bacillota_I; class Bacilli_A; order Erysipelotrichales; family Erysipelotrichaceae; genus Colivicinus. Next base: position 17,972 of record CADCOR010000114.1, on the reverse strand, counting down.
AAAAACTGGTACCTTTCATGTCGATCGTATACGTACTGGGCTGCCTGGTCATCCTGGTGCTCAATATCGCTTATCTGCCGCAGACGATCGCTGTGATCCTGTCAGCTGCTTTTACCAAGCGTGCTGCCTTAGGCGGCTTTATCGGAACGACGCTGATGGCGGCGGCGAGAGCCGGTATTGCCAGAGGCTTATTCTCTAACGAAGCCGGTATGGGTTCAGCGCCACAGGCTACAGCCGCTTCTAAGGCCAACAATGCCGTCAAACCTGCGCTGGTAGGATCGACTGGTGTTTTCTGGGATACAGTCGTTGTCTGCCTGATGACTGGTCTGGTTCTGGTTTCAAGCATTATCAAAAATGATTCCATCAGCTGCATTCTGGCTGATGGCTCAGTAATCAGCGGTTCAGGTCTTGTTTCCGCCTGCTTCTCCCAGATCCCGTTTTTGGGCAAACCATTGCTGACCTTCGGCATCCTGACTTTTGCCTATTCGACGATCTTAGGCTGGAGCTATTATGGTGAAAACTGCATCCGTTACCTGCTTGGTGAAAAGTCGATAAAGATCTATCGTGTCATGTGGATAGTCGTCATCTTCATCGGGGCTATCATTTCGGAAGGTGCAGTCTGGACTTTGGCTGATATTCTCAATGCGGCCATGTGCATTCCAAACGTCATCGCGGTCCTCTTGCTTAGAGAAGCTATCGCCAAGGATACGAAATATTATCTCTATGAAGATCATCTGGAAGACAGCGATCCCGAACTGGCTTAATATCACAAACTTTTCATAATCAAGAATTAAGATTAAGGTATGGAGAAAAAAAGCGTTTTATTTCTGCTTACCCCCAAAACCAAGGTCGTCTGTCTGAACGTGAATATGAATGTGCGGCAGGCTTTAGAAAAAATGAGAGCTCACGGCTTCAGTGCCATCCCGCTTATCTCAAATGAGGGTGAATACATCGGCACTGTTTCGGAAGGCGATCTGCTGTGGCATATCGCTGAAGAAAAAGAGATTTCTTTAGAACATCTGAAAGAAGACAACATTACGGATCTGGAAAGAAGACACGATGTTCCGGCTGTCAAAGTCGACGCGGATATCGATGTGCTGGTCGAAAAGATCGTCAATCACAACTTCGTTCCGGTCGTCGATGACCGCAATGTACTGATGGGCATCGTGACCAGAAGAAGGGTAATGCAGGAACTGCTGGAAAAGTATTGAAAAAAAACGAAATAAGGCGATTATTATTGAATTATCGTTAGAAATAGCATAGAATAATAGTTGCCTTATTTTTATTTTTGGAGCCCCGGAAACTTCAAAGGAGAAAAAATATGCGTCAGACAACTATGCTGAAACCAGCAGAAGTTAAGAAAGACTGGTATGTAGTTGATGCGAGCGGAAAGACTCTTGGCAGATTAGCCACTCAGTGTGCTGCTATCTTAAGAGGAAAGCACAAACCAACTTACACACCAAATGTCGATTGCGGTGATTATGTAATTATTACTAACGCTGCAAAGGTCGTCTATACAGGCGATCAGGAAAAGAAGAAGATCTACTACCACCATTCCATGTACCCGGGAGGGTTAAAAGCGAGATCTATCGGTAAGATGAAGAGAGAGTATCCTGTAGAGTTAGTGGAAAAAGCAGTTCAAGGTATGCTTCCACACAATAAGCTGGGTGATCGCATGAGAACTCACTTATATGTCTATGAAGGTGCTGAACATCCTCATACCGCTCAGAAACCAATTGAGCTTAAATAAGGAGAAAATCAATGCCTAAAAAGAAAACAAATGTTACTTACCTTGGAACAGGAAGACGTAAATCTTCTGTAGCCCGTGTCTATATGACACCTGGTACAGGCAAGATTATGGTCGGAGAAAAAACTCTTGAAGAATATTTACCGCAGGAAATCTTAAGAATGGTAGTAAAATCACCACTGGTTGAAACCGGTACAGATGGTCAGTATGACATCTTTATCAACGTTTACGGTGGCGGTATGACAGGACAGGCCGGCGCTATGAGACATGGTATCTCACGTGCCTTACTGGAAATCGGCGAAGATTTCCGACCTGTACTGAAAAAAGCAGGCTTCTTAACACGTGATTCCCGTGCTAAAGAACGTAAGAAGTACGGCTTAAGAGGAGCTCGTAGAAGACCTCAGTACTCAAAACGTTAATTTACGGATTTACGTCAAAAGCACTTCCTTATTGGAGGTGCTTTTTTTCTGTTGACAAATATATCGAGGCTCGATATAATTATATCGAAGTTCGATATATCGAGGTTTGATAGTAAGGAGGACTTATGGACGATAAGATAAAACGGATCTATGTTCCAATGACTGAATCCGGATTCTATATCCTGTATTGCCTGCAGGAACCCCAGCATGGCTATGGCATCTCGCAGCAGGTCAGAAAGATGAGCGGGGGACAGGTTGTGATCAGTGCCGGAACAATGTATGGAACCCTGTCAAAAATGGAGAAAGATGGTCTGATTCGTTTCTGCTACGAAGAAGAGAAGCGCAAACTGTATCAGATCAGCGAATTGGGAAAGCAGGTCCTGGATCTGGAGATAGCCAGGATCGAAAGACTGTATCTTAACAGTAAAGGAGAAAATGTCAATGAATAAGACTGTAATAAAATTTTTTACGATCGCCGACTATGAAGAAGAGGAACTCTGGCTCAGGCAGATGCATCAGAATGGCTATAAACTCGTTAAGATGTATATTCCCTGTTTCTATGTCTTTGAAGAATGTGAGAAAGAAGATGTCATCTACAGACTTGATTATCGTTCCTATGAACCGGATGATGATTACTGGCAGATGCTGAAAGACTTTGGCTGGGAACATTTCGCTCACTGCCTGAACTGGCATTACTATCGCAAGAAAGCTGATCAGCTTGAAAATGCGGAAGACGGCGAACTGTTTTCCGATAATGCCTCAAGAGTTGAAATGATCAGTTCAGTGATCAGAACCAGGATGATGCCTATTATTGTGATCTTCTTGTGCTGTGTCGCTCCGAATTTCGGCCGATATTTATCTGGTGAAGCTTTTGGACCTTGGGATCGCTTCTTTATGTTGTTTTACAGCATCATGTTTGTGATCTATGTATATCTGATCTGTCATTGCGGTCTGAAACTCAGAAAACTAAAAGATAAATACAGCAATTAAAAAGATCGTCGTTATGACGGTCTTTATTTATAGCTGTAGGCGAAAGGGAAACGGTTTTTAAGGATGCCGTTGCTGACTTTGCCAAAACCCAAAGGGTGATGATCGACACAGACCAGGACATAGCCGGAGACATTCTTATCAGCGACGTTCAATGTTTCGCATTTAAGATATTTAAGCACTCTTTCATCATTAAGATCGAAATTGACTGTTGCTGGAAATTCGCTTTCCTTTAAGACGCAGGCCAGATTGTGATCAGGTTCAAAACGTTCATGTCTGTATTCACCCAGCAGGAAGCCTGATCTTAAAACGCGAAGTCCATGCAGATCAAGCGGAATGTCCGGTTCAAAATAGAGCCGGTCTTTTCTTCTGATAAAGAAGCCGTTTCTGAATACGCCCTTAAGATCTTTTAAGAAAGCTTCTTCACTTGTGACGTATTTATCAGGAACTGTATTTTTTTCTTTTTGACCGTCTTTTTGAAGCAGGGCAACAAAGTGTCCTTCACCTTTGATGCGATGCGGATACAGTCTAGCACAGCTGCAGGTTCTCGCACTTAAGCCATGTTCAAAACCATCAGCGAAGTCAAAAGGGACAACCTTAAGCTCGGGGAACTGATCCAGAGCGTATTCAATGACCTGTTCATTTTCCTCAACTGAAAAGGTGCAGGTGGAATATACAAGACTGCCGCCAGGTTTTAGCATCTTCACTGCACTGCTTATTATTTTCTTCTGGAGCTCTGCGTAATAATCGGGTCCTTTTTCAAGCCAGGATCTGATCAGTTCGGGATCTTTGCGGAACATGCCTTCACCTGAACATGGTGCATCGACCAGGATCGCATCAAACTTTTCCGTAAAGGTTTTTATGCTGGCAATATCTTCGGCCATGACATAGGCGTTTTTGACACCCTGTGTTTCTAACGTTCTTAAAAGGATCTGTGCCCTGGAAGCTGAGATGTCATTGGCGATGATCACTCCGGTGCCGTTGAGCCTGTTGGCAAGTTTGGAAGCTTTGCCCCCGGGAGCACTGCAGGCATCAAGGATCAGATCGCCTTCTTCGACCGGCAATACTTCCGCCGGCAGCATCGCACTTGGCTCTTGCAGATAATAGAGTCCGGCAAAGTAATAAGGATGCTTAGCGGGACGATCTTCTTCCTGATAATAGAAACCATCGGCAGTCCAGGGTATTCTTTCCAGTTTGAATGGTGAGATCTTAAGAAAATCTTCCACGCTTATTTTGGATGTATTGATTCTTAAACCGTAAACCCGCTCATCTGAAAAACTCTTCAGATAGTCATCATAACCATCTGCGAATATTTTTTTAACCGAATCAAGATAGGACTGAGGCAGTTTCAGCATATTTTTAGTGTAGCAGAATAAGAAAAAAATAGCTTTTGGATAAGTTATGTTAGGATTTTGTGGAATTTCTGGCAATTATGAATCAGGAGAGCAATCATGAAATGTCTGCGCTGTGGAAATGAAGATCCGGCCTATTTCTATAAAGGATCAAAAGGCTATTATTGCCGGAAGTGCATCCGCTTTTCAAGGATCCTATTTGAAGAGGAACCGGAAAGCTTTGATTATGAACTGTCACAGGACTGCGATGAATACCGTTTTGATTATGAACTGACTGCTGAACAGAAGAAGGCATCGGCTGAATGCCTGGCAGCTTTAAATGAAAGCGATGTTTTATTATATTGCGTCTGCGGTGCCGGCAAGACGGAGATCGTCATCGAGAGCATCTCTTCCTATTTGAGAAGAGGTTTGAAAGTCGCCTATGCGATCGCGAGAAAGGAGGTCGTTATTGAGTTAGAGAAGAGATTTGCGAAGATCTTTCCTCACGCCAGGATCGCAGCTGTGTATGGCGGACATCACGATGATCTGAGCGGTGATCTGATCGTGTGCACCTGTCATCAGCTTTATCGTTACTATAAGAGTTTTGATCTGCTGATAATCGATGAAGTCGATGCCTTTCCTTTAAAAGGAAATGAGACGCTGATGAACATTTCTTTAAGTGCCTGTCGAGGCCGGATCATCTTTTCGACAGCGACCGTGGATGAAGGGCTGAAAAAAGTTCTGGCGAAGCGCAGCTATAAAACCGTGTCGCTGTTTCTGCGTCCTTCCTATGAACCATTATCATTGCCGCAAATCTTCTATTTCAGACAGCCGTTTTCTTTACTGTGCTTGAACAGGATCATGTCCCTGACGGCCAACCAGGCCATTATCTTTGTTTCAAGCCGGAAAGACTGTCTGTTTTACTATCGGATCTTTTCCCGTTTTTATTCCTGTACCTACGTTTATTCAGATCTGGAAAACAGAAAGCAGAACATCGAAGCTTTCCCCAGCGGCCAATACCGCTTCATCTTTTCGACCACTGTTCTGGAAAGGGGGATCACGATCAGGAATATTGATGTCGTGATCATGAACAGCAGGAAGATCTTTGATGCGGCAAATCTTGTGCAGATGTTAGGCAGAGTAGGACGAGGACTCGATTCAAAAGGAAACAGCTACATCATTTCTGATCATCACAGTCCTTCTATCGATGAAACAGTAAAATATATCAGAAAGGCAAACTCTTATCTGTGAAGTGTCTGTATTGTGACAAGGAAATTGATACGCTTTCTTTGACTTCGCTGTTTCTGAAGGAAGATGAACTGTGTGAGAAATGCCGTAAGCAGCTCAACAGAGAAAGAAAGATCATTGAAGTATCCGGCTTGAAGATCGAGACTTTCTATGAATATGACGGACTTTTTCGAAGCATGCTTCTGCAATACAAGGAATGTCACGATGAAGCACTAAAGGGTGTGTTTCTCTATGGCATTGAAGACTACATCAATCTGCGTTATTTTGGCTATCAGCTTTTGCCGGTACCCAGTACCGGTACCAAAATAAGGCAGCGGGGTTTTGATCATCTGGCAGGGATCTTTGAAAATGTAAAGCTGCCAAGAGTAAAAGGACTGATGATGAATAGGGAGATGTGTCAGGAAGGAAAAAGTCTGTCTGAACGAAGAGAAATCATTGATAACTATTCTTACAATGGAGTTCATCTAAACAAGGTGCTGATCGTCGATGATGTGGTTACGACAGGGTCAAGTCTGATGGGGGTGTTTCGGACAATCGAGCCAATAAGCAAAAAAATCAAAGTGTTATCTTTAGCTTACAAAAAATATTGATTAAACAATATAAAAGTGTGATAGAATTAATCACAAAGGAGAATAAGGAAATGTTAGGCAAAGTAAAAAGATTCAACAAGGTAAAGGGATTTGGCTTCATTACAGCAGATGATGGTCGTGATGTCTTCTTCCATTATTCTCAATTGATTATGGATGGGTATAAAACCATTGACGTAGATGCACCTGTTGAATTTGATCTTGTTGAAGGTGATCGAGGTCTTCAGGCTCATAATATAAAAGAGATTAAAGAATAGCCTAAGAAACAAAGTATAAAAGTTGGCCGGAAAGGTCAACTTTTTACTATGCTATAATAATATGGAATTGGAGATACAAAATGGGATTATTTGACAGATTATTTAATAACGACAAGAAGATCCTTGATGAAGTAGAGAAAGCCTGCCGGCCGGTAGAAGCACTGGCAGATGAAATGGCTGCTTTAAGTGACGAGGATCTCAAAGATAAAACCAGACAGTTCAAGGAGAGACTCGCAAACGGTGAGACACTTGATGATATTCAGGTGGAGGCTTTTGCGGTTGCCAGAGAAGCAGCCAAGCGTGTCATCGGTGAGTATCCTTTCTTCTGTCAGCTTGAAGGTGCCTATGTTTTGCATCGCGGCGACATCGCGGAGATGAAGACCGGTGAAGGCAAGACACTTACTTCCGTCATGGCTGTTTATCTCAATGCCCTCGAAGGCAAAGGCGTACACGTCGTCACCGTCAACGAGTACCTTGCTGAACGTGACTCGGAATGGATGGGTGCGATCCACCGCTTCCTGGGTCTGAGCGTCGGTCTTAACCTGCGCGCTTTGACTCCTGCTCAGAAGCGGAAAGCCTATGAATGTGATATCACTTATACGACCAACTCGGAAGTAGGCTTCGACTATCTGCGTGACAACATGGTCACCAGAGTTGAAGACCGTGTTTTAAGAGAACTTAATTTTGCGCTTGTCGATGAAGTTGACTCGATCCTGATCGATGAATCAAGAACACCTTTAATCATTTCCGGCGGCGAAAAGCGCACTGCTAATCTATATATCAATGCGGATCGTTTTGTTAAACGTCTCAAGAAAGATGAAGATTATGTCATCGATGTCAAAGATAAGAATGTACAGCTTACTGAAGAGGGTGTTCACAAAGGCGAGAAAGCTTTTGGCGTAGAAAACCTCTACGATATCGATAATACTTCCCTGGTGCATTATATTGCTCAGGCTTTAAAAGCCAACTATATCATGACCAGAGATGTTGAATATGTCGTCGAAGATAAGGAAGTCATCATCGTTGACCAGAATACCGGCCGTAAGATGCCGGGCAGAGAATACTCTGATGGTCTGCACCAGGCGATCCAGGCCAAGGAAGGTGTTCCGATCAAACAGGAAACAACCACCATGGCAACGATCACTTATCAGAACTTCTTCCGTCTTTACAAGAAGCTGGCCGGTATGACCGGTACGGCTAAGACCGAGGAAGAAGAGTTCCTTTCGATCTACAACATGCGGGTCGTCGAGATACCGACCAACCGTCCGGTCGCTCGTGTTGACTATCCGGATCTTGTTTTCGGTACCAAGCGGGCAAAGTATAACGCTTTATTAGAAGAAGTAAAAGAATTATATGCTAAGGGTCAGCCGGTCTTAGTCGGCACGATCTCGGTCGAAACCTCTGAACTGATCTCAAGACTTTTCAAACAGGCAAGAATCAGACATGAAGTGCTCAATGCGAAGAACCATGCGCGTGAAGCGGATATCATCGCCAAAGCCGGTCGTGAAGGTTCGGTTACGATCGCGACCAATATGGCTGGCCGAGGAACCGATATCAAGCTGACTGATCGTTCCAGAGAACTCGGTGGTTTAGCGGTTCTGGGTTCCGAAAGACATGAATCAAGGCGTATTGATAATCAGCTGCGCGGACGTTCCGGCCGTCAGGGTGATCCGGGTTATTCCCGTTTCTATGTTTCCCTGGAAGATGAACTGATGGTCAGATTCGGTTCTGATCGTATCTCGGCTCTGTTTGAACAGATGGGTGATATCCCAATTGAAAACAAGACAGTCTCCAAAGCGATCTCTTCTGCACAGAAGCGTGTTGAAGGTCTCAACTTCGATATCCGTAAAGCTTTGCTGGATTATGATGATGTCATGCGCCAGCAGCGTGAAACGATGTATGCACAGCGCAACTATATATTAGAGAATGAAGATATCCATTCCGTTGTGGAAAATATGTTCAAGCGTGAAATGGAGAATATCGTTGAAGCAAATACGATGGTCGATGGCAAGAAGGAAGTCATCGATTATGAATCAATTGCCAAGCGTCTCAACAACATGGGTCTGGCTTCCTTTGCGGCAGCAGACCTGGCCGGTCTTGATAAGCAGGCTACGATCGATAAATGTTTTGAAAGTGCCTTCGGAGCTTATGAAAACAAGATCAAACCGGTCAGAAATCAGATCCTGCCGCTAGAAAGAACGATGGTCTTAAGGCTGATGGATCGTGCCTGGCAGAATCATATCGACGTCATGTCCAAACTGCGTGAAGGAATTCATTTGCGTTCCTATGCCCAGAATAATCCTTTGCAGGCATACGTTGAAGAAGGATATGAACTTTTTGAATCTATGATGAATACGATATCGAATGATGTTGTGACTTTCTGCAACAATCTCAAGATCGTTATAAAGGAAAAATAAGATGGAAATTTATGAAATGAAACAAAGCCTAAACACTTCCTTAAAGAAGCTAAAAGATTTAGGCGACTCTCTTTGACTTAGCTGGTATTGATGAAAAGATAAACGCTCTGGAAGCAAAACAGAGCGAGGAAAATTTCTGGTCTGATCAGAAGAATGCTCAGAAGGTCATCAAGGAATACAATACCTTGAGAGATCTGAAGAACAGGTACTATCAGAATGAAAAAGGAATTGAATCATTGTTGGAAGAACTTGATGAGCTCAACAGAAACTATGATGCTGAGCTTTTTGAACTGCTTAATGAAGAATATGAAGAAGTCAACAGCAGCTTTGAGGATTTTGAGATCAAGGTGCTGCTTTCCAATGACTATGATCACTCCAATGCGATCCTGGAGATCCATCCGGGAGCCGGCGGTACCGAATCACAGGACTGGGCGGAGATGCTTTTCAGGATGTATCAGCGCTATGCTCAGAATAACGGCTATGGCTTTGAAGTCATCTCCTATGAAGAAGCTGATGAAGCCGGTATCAAGTCCTGTATCGTTGCGATCAAGGGTGATATGGCTTATGGCTATCTGAAGGGTGAATCGGGCGTTCATCGTCTGGTCAGAATTTCTCCTTTTGATGCTTCGAGCCGCCGCCATACCTCGTTTGCTTCGGTTGAAGTTCTGCCGGAATTCAACAATGAAATCGATATCGAGATCAGAGATGAAGATCTTGAAGTCGATACGATGCGCTCTTCCGGTGCCGGCGGTCAGCATATCAACAAGACAGACTCGGCAGTAAGAATGAAGCACATTCCGACCGGTCTGATGGCTTTCTCGCAATCAGAACGTTCGCAGATCCTCAACAGAGAAAAGTGTCTGGCAATCTTAAAGGCTAAACTCTATCAGAAGGCGATCGAAGACAGAGAGAATGAAAAGCGGGCATTAAAGGGCGAACAGCGCAAGATCGAATGGGGTTCCCAGATCCGCTCCTATGTCTTCTGCCCGTATACATTAGTCAAGGATCACCGCACGAATTATGAAGAAGGAAATGTTGAAAAGGTCATGAATGGCGAGATCAGCAATTTCCTGTTTGCCTATCTTAAGTCACAGATCTGAACATGAAAAAGAATCTTTCCTTATTTACACTGCTTGCTTTGATTCTGGGAATAATCTTCGGATTATTCTTTTCAGCATATACTGATCAGATAGCTTTTATCGGCAGCTGGTACATCAGCTTCCTGAAGTACATGATCGTACCGGTCGTATTTACCAGTATCAGTGTCTCGGTCTTTGATTCACATAAGCTGAAGAACAGACTGATCATCAAGACGATCGCTTTGTTTGCGCTGATGTTTGTTGCGACTTTCCTGCTGTCTTCACTGGTAATCGTTCTGGTAAATCCGGCAAGAGGCTTTGTTCTTGAAAATGTGGAATGGAATGGCACGACGACGACTTTCAATGCCGTTGATATGTTTGTGAACCTGATCCCTCGTGATCTGCATAAGTTCCTGACCGGTTCCTATCTGTTTTCGGTCATCATCTTTTCCTTTCTGGTCGGCTATCTGTGCAGCCGATTTGAAAAGGGGAAGCAGATCATTGATGTCATCAGAAAGATAAAGGAATTCCTGTTCAAGGTCCTGGAATACTTCATGTATCTGACGCCTTTTGCGGTATTCTCGCTGATCTCTGTGACGGTAGCCAAATACGGCGCGGTCTTATTGGGTGTCGGTGTGCGCTATATCCTGACTGCTTATCTGTGTTCATTTATTACCTTGATCTTTGTCATGATCCTGCCGGTCTTGCTGATCACCAAGATGTCACCGCTGACCTTCCTTAAGAAAGTGAATAAGATCTGGCTGATGACGATCACGACCTGTTCATCAAGTGCGACACTTCCTTATACGATCAAGACCTGCAATGAGGAATTCGGCATTCCTTCGGAGATCACGGATGTCGTTGTACCATTAGGCTGTACGATCCATATGTGCGGCGGAGCTGTGTCGTTTTCTTTGCTTGGATTATTCTGTTCGACCTTATTCGGCGTTGAAGTGACTTTAGGCCGCTATCTGCTGATGATGGTCTCAGCCGTGCTGATCAATATGTCGGCACCGGGCATCCCTAATGGCGGTGTAGTCATTGGTGCGACCTATCTGCAGCTGCTGGGCATTCCGCTTGATTTCATCGGTTTCTACTCCGGCATCTACAAACTGCTCGATATGGTCTATACATCTTTGAATGTCACAGGAGATATCACAGCCAATGTCATCATCAATTATCTCAGTGGTAATGCCAAGAAAGAATAAGTTGTGTTAGAATAAGTATAGTTTTGACGGATAGATCGTTCACAAGGACTTTTCAGAGAGCTGATGTCTGGTGCAAATCAGCAGGTACTTTGAGCGAAGATGGATCCTGAACTTCCTGTTCGATATGTAGGATAGGACGTAGACCTGCGTTAAAGGAATGAAGTTACAAATAAAGGTGGTACCGCGCTTTGCGCCCTTGTGATCACCTTTTTATTTTTAGGGAGGATCTTGAAATGGAAAATAAAGGTAAGTATTACATCACAACAGCGATCGCCTATGCCACCGTCAAACCGCATATAGGCAATACCTATGAGATCATCATGGCTGACTCGATTGCCCGCTACAAGAAGATGCTGGGCTATGACGTCTATTTCCAGACCGGTACTGACGAACATGGTCAGAAGATCGAAGAGAAGGCTAAAGAAGCCGGTATCACACCGAAAGAGTTTGTTGATATCCAGGCTGGCGAGATCAAACGCATCTTTGATCTGATGAATACTTCTTATGACCGTTTCATCAGAACGACTGATGACGATCATGAGGCTCAGGTTAAAAAGATCTTCAAGAAACTCTATGATCAGGGCGATATCTACAAGAGCGAATATGAAGGCTGGTATTGTACACCATGCGAGTCTTTCTGGACTGATTCTCAGCTCGTTGATGGCAAGTGCCCGGATTGCGGCAGAGAAGTACATAAGGAAAAGGAAGAATCCTATTTCTTCAAATTGAGCAAATATCAGAAGAAGCTGGAAGAATACATCAACGAACACGAAGAGTTCATTCAGCCTGAATCAAGGAAGAATGAAATGATCAATAACTTCCTCAAGCCTGGTCTGCAGGATCTGTGCGTTTCCCGTACATCCTTCAGCTGGGGCATTCCGGTCGACTTTGATCCGAAACACGTCGTCTATGTCTGGATCGATGCCTTAAGCAACTATATCACCGGTTTAGGCTATGATGTCGATGGCAATCATGGCGAATTATATAAGAAATACTGGCCGGCTGATCTGCACCTCATCGGCAAGGATATCATCCGTTTCCACACTCTTTACTGGCCGATCATGCTGCTGGCTTTAAATGTACCGCTGCCTAAGCAGGTCTTCGGTCATCCATGGATGCTGGTAGGTGAAGACAAGATCTCCAAATCCAGAGGCAATGCGATCTACGCTGATGACCTGGTCAAGTTCTTTGGTGTCGATGCGATCAGATACTATACCTTGCATGAGATGCCTTTTGCTCAGGATGGCACGATCACCTGGGAACTGGTCATTGAAAGAATAAATTCTGATCTGGCCAATGTCTATGGCAATCTGGTAAACCGTACGATCGCCATGACCAACAAGTATTTTGACGGTCAGCTGAACAAAGACTTCATTGAAGAAGAGATCGATAAGGAGTTCAAGGAAACGATCCTGGCAACGCGGGCAATCGTGGAACAGAAGATGAACGAATTAAGAGTCGGTGATTCGATCGAAGCGATCATGGAACTGTTCAGACGCTGCAATAAATATATTGATGAGACTGCTCCTTGGACACTGGCCAAAGAGGAAGCTCTTAAGCCAAGACTCAATACTGTCTTATACAACCTGCTTGAAGGTATCAGGATCGGTGCCGTTTTAATGGAACCATTCATGCCTGAAACAAGTGAAAAGGTCTTTGAACAGCTCAACACCAAGCAGACTTCATATGATTCGATCCTCAGTTTTGGCAGCTTTGAAGCAAATAAGGTCACTGATAAACCGGAACCGTTATTTGCCAGAGTTGATCCGGTAAAGACGATGGAAGAAGTTCATGAATATCTCAGTGCCAAGTATGAAAAAACAGAGAAGATTGAACATAAGCCGGAGATCGAATTTAGTGATTTTGAAAAGGTTGAGATGGTTGTAGGTCAGGTCAAGGAATGTTCCAAACATCCTAATGCTGACAAGATCCTGGTCTTCAAGGTCGATTTCGGCTATGAAGAAAGGCAGATATTGTCAGGTGTTGCCGAATTCTACAAACCGGAAGATCTGATTGGCCGCAAGGTCATCGCCGTCATGAATCTGAAACCGCGCAAGATCAGAGGTCTTGATTCCAATGGCATGCTGTTATCTGCCGTCAAGACCAAGAACGGCAAGGAAGTGCTCGAACTGCTGAGCTCTGAAATGGAAGTAGGCTCAAGCGTCTGCTAGAATAAAATTATCAACAATGAAAACTATTGCAATACTGATATGTAAGATCGCCAAGAAACTGGCTCAGAAACTGGGACGGGGCTCAAGCTTTCCAGGCAAAGTAGCATTAAAGCTCTGCCCGGATATTTTAAGCAGGGTCTCTTTGCCGGAAAACATCATTGCGGTCACCGGTTCCAATGGCAAGACTTCAACTGTGGAGATGATCTACCATCTTTTATGCAACGCAGGTCTGAATGTTGCCTGCAATCTTGAAGGTTCAAATCAGATCGAAGGCGTTACGACCCTGATCCTGGATAACTGTGATCTCGAAGGACGTTTCAAGAAGGATGTCTTGCTGATCGAAGTTGATGAACGCTATGCGAAATATGTCTTCAGTTATATAACTCCGAAGTTCTATCTGATCAATAATCTCTATCGTGATCAGATGACGAGAAACGGTCATCCGGAATACGTCATGGATCAGATCAGAAAATCAATCAGACCAGGTTCAACGCTGATTCTCAACAGTGATGATCCGCTGATCGCTTCTTTGGCCAGCCTGAATGATAATGCGGTGGTCTTTTACGGAGCTGAAGAAAACGAGTATGTTTCGGAAAAATGTGAAAGCATCTATAATGATGGCTATTATTGCCCGATATGCAAACATAAGATGATCTATGACTATTATCAGTTTGCCCATGTCGGCAAGTATGAATGTACATCATGCGGTTTTGAAAGAAGCGATCCTGATTACGCCATCACTGAAATCGATCTTGAACAGGGCTATATGATCATTAATGATGTCTATCGCATCGAACTAGGTTTCAAGTCGATCATCAATGCCTATAATTCGCTGGCGGCTTTTACACTTGGCAAGTGCATGAAGATCAAGGAAAGTGTGATCGTTGATTCACTCAATTCCTATCTGATCAAAAATGGCCGTATCCAGGAATTCAAATATCAGGATATCAAGGGAACGCTGCTGATCTCCAAACATGAGAACACGATCTCCTATAATCAGAATCTGCAGTATATCACCACATATGATGGTGAAGTTGAACTGCTGCTGATCATCGATGATATCAGCCGCAAGTATTTTACTTCTGATACTTCATGGCTCTGGGATATCAGTTTCGAGTTATTAAACAGTGATAATGTGCGCCGCGTCATCGTCGCTGGCAAATATATCAATGATGTGGCTGTCAGATTCATCAACGGTGATATCGATATGAGCAAGGTCATTCTTAAAGACAATGTCAGTGAAGCTCTTGTCGAACTGAGTAAAGACCATAAGGGTACGCTTTTTGCGATGACCTGTTTCTCCGATCAGGATAAACTGCTCAAGGAGGTAGATGTCTTATGATCAGAATTCTTCATTTATACCCTGAGCTGATGAACCTTTATGGTGATTATGGCAATCTGACGATCATTGCCAACCGTATCAAAAAACATGGCATTGAAGTAAGGATCGACAAAAGAGAGATACAGGATCCGATCATCTTTGAGGATTATGACTTTGTCTATATGGGTTCCGGTACGGAAAAGAATCAGCTTGTTGCACTCAATGATCTGCGCAAATATGAGCTCTATCTCAAGGAATACATCAATGATAACAATGTGGTACTGTTTACTGGCAATGCGATGGAACTGCTGGGCAACAGCATAGATGATGAACTGGCATTGGGGATCGTTGATTTCAATACCAGAATTACGGACAAACGCTATACTGGCGATGTTATCGTCTATAATGAAACACTTAAGGAAACAGTCGGTTTCATCAATAAGTCTTCTTTGATCGAAGGAGGAGAGAAGTTCAAGCTTTTTGATTATGTGTTCAAAGATAACAATCTGAGTGATAACAGTTATGAAGGCTATCGCTATAAGAATCTGTTTGGAACTCATATCATCGGACCGGTATTGGTTAAAAACCCGTATTTTGCTGACGAGATCCTGAAACTGCTTCTTAAGGATCAGTATGTAGATAATGCAGATAAATACGAAATGGCGGCTTATGAGACCACACTTCGTGAGCTTAGAAAGAGAAAATAATGACAGGTAATGTATTCCAGTTTGCCTGGGAAGTGAGACTGATCGAATGGATTCAGCATGTGATCAGTCTTTTTCCGTTTCTTGAATATGTCTTTGAGGCGCTGACTTTCTTTGGCGAGCCGGTCATACCGATATTGGTCTTCGGCATGTATTATCTGGGCTTAGACAAACAGAAAGGCCGCAAGCTGTTTCTGAATATCATCTTCGCTCAAGTGCTCTCCAATGAGCTGAAGAACATCGTCAAAAGGGTCAGACCTTATTTTGCCAATGACACGATCAAGTGTCTGAGACCAGCAGCGGCATTTGATGATGCCATGGATATACATCTGCAGGGCTACTCTTTCCCAAGCGGTCATACGACACAAATCTTTAATCTGGCCCATTTCTTTATCAGAGAGAACAGAAAAAGAAGCATCAATGTTTTCTGGATCATTGTTTCCATCCTGGTCGCAATCTCACGCTTTTCGCTGGGTGTTCACTATCCGACTGATGTTCTTGCAGGTGCTCTGATCGGCATACTCAGCGGCTTTGTGATCTGCTCCGTGTTTGAAAAGTTTGGCGAAAAGGCAGCTTATCTGCTGGTCTTTGTTTTTGCCATCCCGGGTTTCTTTTTCTGCGCGACCAAGGATTTTCATTCCGTTCTGGGAATTCTGATCGGTTTTTATTTCGGTGATATGGTTGAGAAAAAATATGTCAACTTCAGCTCCACCGATAATAAACTGGAAGCTCTATTAAGAGTTATTGGTGCCAGTCTGGTCTTTGTCGGGCTTAATATGTTGCTTAAAATGCTGCTAAGCAATTTCAATCTTGATAATACCTGGGCGCTCAGGACAAGCTATGTCATCAGATATGCGATCGGTACTTTCTTAGCCACAGGCATTTATCCAAAACTGTTCAAGTATCTGCATTTTCCCGAAAAAAAAGAAGCCTGAGCTTCTTTAGCGGTTGCAGTTGATTGGATGAGGAATATAGAGTTCTTCAAGATAGGCGATATCTTCATCAGTCAGTTTCAGTTTAAAACAGTTTAAGGCATCGTAAAGATGCTTTTGTTTTGTCATGCCGACAATCGGGGAAGCAACTCCTTTGGCAAACTGCCAGGCCAGAGCGACATTGCTCATGGAAACGCCATATTTTTCAGCTACATCAGATACGCGTTTGGCAATCCTGCTGTCTGCTTCTTCGGTTTTATCGTAGCGGGTGCCTTCTTTGCTGTCGAGAAGGAAACGTTTTGAACCTTCGTCATATTGTTTTCTTGCCAGGCGGCCGGAGGCGTATGGGGCAAAGGAAGTCCTGGAAACGCCAAACTGCTGAGCGAGAGGGATCAGATCTCTTTCGTCTTCCCGATAGATCAGATTGTAATGATTCTGCAGTGTTGTGAAAGGCTGATAGCCCAGTTCTTTGGCTTTGTAACAGTATTCTGCGAACTGATAGCCGTACATGGCACTGGCACCATAATAGCGGATATGACCTAGATTTACTTCTTCATGCAAGGCTTTAAGTGTATCTTCAACCGGAGTGTCATAATCAAAGCGATGCAGAACCAGGATATCGATGTAATCGGTATCAAGGTTCTTTAATGATTTCAATACTTCGCGATGGATTGCCTCCGGAGAAAGCTTTCCTTCATTGAAATAACATTTGGTCGTGATCACTACATCTTCACGTTTCAGCTGCTTGATAGCCCTTCCCAGATATCTTTCTGAAGAACCGTTGGAATAATTATTAGCGGTATCAAAGAAGTTGATGCCGTTCTTATAGGCTTCAAGAATGATCTTTTTACTTTCATCATAATCAAGCGTCCACTGATACTGTCCCTGATCTGCTTCACCAAAAGACATGCAGCCTAAGCAGAGCCGTGAAACCTTGAGATCCGAGTTTCCCAATTTAATGTATTCCATGACTTAATTATAATTTGTTAGAATAATTATGTGGAACTATATTATGAATATGATAATTATTTAAAGCGTCTCAAGACGCCGCTGTGGCAGGAAAAGGGACGCGTTTTATACTATGGGATCTATGATTTTTCCTATAAATACCGTACGCGTATTTTTGATGTCGATGATAACGAGATCGCCTATGTGGAGAAGGATATAACTGCTGAAAAGCCTTGTGTCGGAGCCTGGCTTCATTCAGGAGAAAAACTGTTTGATCTTTATAAAGAAGGTGATGAATACACGGTTGAACCGCAGGGCTATAGATTTAAAAAAACCGATAATGGTTTTGTGATAGATGGTGTAATGACAGCGGATGAAGGCAAAGTTACAGGTGATGATATACCGCTTATGTTATCTTTGCTGTTCGCCATGGTAGAAATAGCAAGGTAAGAATTATGAGAAAAGAAGAACTGCATTTTATTTCCTTTGATGGCAAGACTTCCATCAGAGCCGTCAAGTATATTCCTGATGGCAAGCTGAAAGGTATCCTGCAGATCGCTCATGGCATGGTTGAGTTTATCGACCGCTATGAGGATTTTGCGAATTACCTTTGTGA